>NZ_JBSFJV010000080.1:0-35385 GCF_053598235.1 Kitasatospora sp. NPDC001159 | reverse complement strand
GTACGGGCTGGGGCGTGTCCATGGCCTGCTCCCTGACGTGCGCGGACAGTGGCACCACCGATTCTGCGCGTCCACACCGCGAACCGCACCGGGTCAGCCGCGCGCAACGACGACGACCGGGCACCAGACGCCGTGGATCACCGCCCGGGTGACCGGGCCGAGGTGGTGCCCCGTGCGGCCGAGCACCAGCAGACCGGCGGACCGGGAGGCGTCCACCAGCGCGTCGGCGGCCCGGGCACGCCGGACGTCCCGGACGGCCTTCGGCGCCGTCTCGCGCGCGAGCAGGTCGGCCAGGGTGCTCTCCTCCACTTCAACGAGGAGCGCCTGTTCCGCCGCGGAGAGGGACCACCAGGTTTCGGGCGGCATCCAAGCGTGGACGACCCTCAGCGGGACGCCCGAGGCCAGTGCGGCCTTCCGGGCGAACGCGAGGACGGCCTCGGCGGGGTCGTGCGCGTCGATGCCCACGACCACGTCCCGGGGCGGCCCGGTCGGTCCGGGCGTCGCCCGGACCAGGACGACGGGGCAGGGTGCGTGAGCCGCGACGGCCAGGCCCACCGAGCCGAGCAGTCCATGGGGAGAGGAGGAGCCGAGCACCAGCAGATCGGCCGAGGCCGCAGAGGCCGTGATCCCGGAGGGTGCGTGCTCGTCGACCAGCACGGTGTCGACGTCCAGGCCAGGGTGATTGGCCCGAATCCAGTCCGCGGCGTCGGCGAGCATGCCGAGCGCCCGTCCGCAGGCCTCGCTCACGCCGGGCAGCCCGGGCGCCGCGTGCAGCGGCCAGGGCCAGGCATACAACAGCCGCAGCCGGGCACCGCGTCGGACCGCCTCGTCCGCGGCCCAGCGAGCGGCAGCCAGGCTCTCTGGCGAACCGTCGACAGCCGCCAGCACGGGCGCGGTCACGCGGGTCCGCCCCGGTCAGGCCGGCTCGGTGAGCCGGATCTCGACGCCCACCACGCCGGGCACGGACCGCACCAGGCGCCCCAGGACGTCGGCGGAGACGGCGTCGGGCAGATCGCCGGACAGGGTGATACGTCCGTCCCTGGACCGCACGTCGATGTCCATCGGCGCCGACGGGCCGAGGGTGGCCGTCAGCTCGAAACGGACGCGGTCGGCCAGCTCGCGGTCGTCCTCCAGGTAGACCTTGAGCAGGTCGCCCCGGCTGACGATGCCCACCAGGTAGTCCTCCTCGTCCACGACCGGGAGCCGCTTGAGGTGTCCACGGGCCATCGCCCGGGCGGCCTCGTTGAGCGGGCTGCCGGGGTGCACGGTGACCGCCGGGACGGACATCATCCGCCCGGCGGTCAGGGCGTCGGCGCGCTCGCCGTCCCGGTCCCGGGCGGTGAGCAGGTCGGCCTCGGAGACCACGCCGATCACCCGGCCGTCACCGGTCAGCACGGGCACCGCGCTGACGTGCCAGCGCTGGAGCGTCTCGGCGACCTCGCGGAAGTCCGCGTCACGGCCGACGGCCACCACCGCGCGGGTCATGACGTCGCCGACGGTGTTCAGTGTCCGCTTCACGATGTCCTCCTTCCGTACCGAGCCCGCTCGGGCGGGCTCTCAGCTCCATCACATCCCCCCTGTGCGGGACCTTACGAGGGCCCAGCGGTACGTCGGCCGACCGCCGAACGGCGACGACGACCAGGCCGAACGGCCCTGATCCGGTCCAGGCGCCCGATGCATGACGGAGTCAGCTACTCCGGTCCGATCCGCAAGATCAAATGCCGTGTCCAGCCTGGACGGGACTGGCACGTGTGGCCAAGCCCCCCGCGGGGCACTCCCACGCGGGGGTTCAGCGCAACGTGGCCAAGGGTTCGAGCAGCCTCGCCACCCGAGCGCCATGCGCTTCACCAGGAAGGGTGAGCCGGACGTGCTCGTGGCAGCCGTGAACGAGGCCATCGCGAGTGCCGCGCGCCAAGCCCCGGCCGCTTGCTGACCGGCGGGAGTACCCGGCCGGCTACCGGCCCGCCTGGTACTCCCGAGGGTGTTCGAGCCGCGGGCTGGTGTCGTCCTCGGCCCAGTCGAGGGTGGCGTGGACGGCGACCACGCCGTCCACGGCGCGGCACAGCTGCTCGGTGATCGGGATCAGGCTCCGGCGGGGCAGCCGCCCCTTCAGCGTGACGACGCCGTCGTGCACCGCCACCTCGACGTCGCCGGGGGCGAGCCAGAGGGTCTGGCCGAGCACGTCGTGGTTGATCTCGTCCCGGATGGCCGCGTCGTGACGGAGGAAGATCTCCAGCAGGTCCCGGCGGCTGACGATGCCGACCAGGCGGCCGACCTCGTCCACCACGGGCAGCCGCTTGACCTTGTGCTTGTCCATGGCGCGGGCGGCCTCGGGCACCGACCAGGCCGGGCGGGCGGTGACGGCGGGGCTGGTCATCAGCCCGCCTGCGGTCTCGGCCTCGGCGCGGGCGCGGTCCTTCGCGTCCAGCCAGCGGCCCGGGTAGCGGCCCTCGGGGTCGGGCAGCACGGCTTCCTTGCGGATCAGGTCGGCCTCGGAGACCATGCCGAGCGGCTGGCCCTGGTCGTCGATCACCGGGATCGCGGTGATGTCGTTGCGGTGGAACAGCGCCGCGATCTCCTTGAACGGCGTGTCCGGCCCGGCGGTGACGACCTCCCGGGTCATCACGTCACTGACGCTACGGTGCTGCATCGTCCTCACTCCTCCTCGGGTGATCCCGCCTTCACTGTCCGCCCGCCAGGAGCCGCCGGACAGGGCCGTACGGTCCCTGCCGCCTGGGCCGGTCCGGCCCAGGACAGGGCGGTCGGACGGCAGGACGATGGGAGGAACCTCGACCCGTGCAGGAGGCGGCCATGACGGACATCCCGAGAGACACCGCAACGGGCGGCACCGAACCCCGGCGGCCGCAGCCCCGCCCGGGCCTGCTGACCTTCCTCGGCGGCGTGGGCACCGTCACCGGCAGCAAGTTCCTGGTCGAGACCGACCACGCCCGCCTGATGATCGACTGCGGCCTGTTCCAGGGCCTGGCCGAGCTGCGCCGCCTGAACCGCCGCCCGCTACCGCTCGACCCGGCCGACGTCCGGGCGGTCGTGCTCACCCACGCCCATCTGGACCACTGCGGCTACCTGCCCCGGCTGGTCCGCGACGGCTTCCGCGGACCGGTGCTCACCACCCCCGACACCGCCCGGATCGCCGAACTGATCCTGCGCGACAGCGCCCACCTGCTGCGCGAGGAGGCGGACCACGCCAACGAACACGGCTGGTCCAAACACCGACCCGCCCAACCGCTCTACGACGACAAGGACGTCGAGAACGCCCTGCGGATGTTCGACCCCGTCCCGCTGGACACCGACGTCGAGATCACCGCCGGGAACGTGCTCCGACTGCACCGCGCCGGACACATCCTCGGCTCCGCCTGGGCCCACCTCACCCTGGAGGACGGCCACACCATCGCCGCCAGCGGCGACCTCGGCCGCCCCGTCCACCCGCTGCTGCGCCCGCCCGAGCCGTTCACCGGCGCCGACGTCCTGCTGATGGAGTCCACGTACGGCCACCGCCACCACGAGGAGACCGCCGCCCGCGAGTGGTTCGCCCGGGCGCTGGAACGCACACTCGCCCGGGGCGGCACCGTGGTGATCCCGTCCTTCGCCGTCGACCGCACCGAGGTCGTCCTGCACCAACTCACCGAGCTGCGCCGGGCCGGCCGACTGCCGGGCGGCATGCCCGTGTACGTGGACAGTCCGATGGCGCTGGCCACCCTGCAGATCTACCGGGAGGCCTTCGCGGCCGGCTCCGACCAGTTGCGCCCGGACCTCCTCGCCAAGGGCCCGACCGCCCTGGACCCGGAGCCGTTCACCCTGATCCACTCACTGCAGGACTCGCTCGCCCTGGACCACACCCACGGCCCGGCCGTCATCGTCTCCGCCTCAGGCATGGCCACCGGCGGCCGCGTCGTCCACCACCTGCGCCGGCTGCTGCCCGACGCCCGCAACACCGTCGTCGTGGTCGGCTACGCCGCCGAGGGCACCCGCGCCCGCGATCTGGTGGACGGCGCCCGCACGCTGAAGATGTACGGGACCTACGTGCCGGTGCGCGCCGAGGTCGTCAACGTCCCCGCCTTCTCGGCACACGCCGACGCCGCCGAAATCATCGAGTGGCTCCGCCCAGCCCCGCCCCCGAGCGCGGTCTACCTCGTCCACGGCGAGCCCGAGGGCTCGGAGGCACTGCGCGACCGCATCGACCGCGAACTCGGCTGGACGGCCGTGGTCCCGCGCTCGGGCGAGCGGGTGCTCGTCCGGTAAGGAAACGCCGCCCGGAAGCGCCGGTCACCTCGGATCGGTCGCTGCGATGCGCCCACGGCGGTCCAGGTGGTCCACTCGACCGGCTGGGCTCCATCGGCTGGGCAGCCATGCCGCGTGAACGACCGAGTTGGTACGCCGTCAGCCGCGCTGCGGGGCACCGGGGGTGTCAGCTGGCGCTGTCGCGGATCACCACGACCGGGCAGGGCGCGTGCTGCACGCAGTACTGTCCGACGGAGCCCAGCATGGCGCCGGTGAAGCCGCCGAGGCCGCGGTGGCCGAGCACCAGCAGCGACGCCTGTTCCCTGGCCGCACCCAGCAACACCGAGGCGGGGTTGCCCTCCCTGACCCGAAGCTTGATCTCCACCGGCGGTTGCGCACCTACGGCCTTTTCGACGTTCTCCGCCAGCGCCACGTGCGCGAGGTCGGCGAGCTTCGCCCCCTCGGCGACCGCAACCGCGCCGCCCCACCCGGAGAACGGCGGTTCCCAGGCCATCACCGCCTCCACCAAGGCGTGGGTGAACCCGGCTTGTCGCACCGCCCAGCGCAGTGCCTGCCTGGACTGCTCGGAACCGTCGACCCCGACGACGATCTTCTCGTCGTGGACCTGTTCTTCTGCCATGGCCTCGCCTTTCCGATCGAGCCGTCGATGACGCCGGGCCGGCAGCCGCCCGATCAGGGCCGGGCACCTGCCACCGGGTAGGTGGGTCGGGCCCGCCGAGGCGTGCGGGTGGTGCGAGCAACACCCGGAACCGAGCGCACTGCTCCCATGTCTGCAGGATCGCCCTCGCGTGCCGGGTCCGCATGTGGACCCGGCGGCTCCGGCCGGATGCTCCGTGCAGGTCGGCCAGCTGGCCCCCACCGCCGGCCGACCCACCGAGGGGCCGTGGGAGGGGAAGCGCCGAGGTTGCGGATGACGATCGGCACGTTTCTCGACCCTTACCCGTGCTCGTTCCAGGGGATGGTTCACGGTCGGTTGGGGGTGAGGGGCTGTTCGGTCCAGATGGTTTTGCCGCGGTGGGTGTGGCGGGTGCCCCAGCGGTGGGTGAGCTGGGCGATGAGGAGGAGGCCCCGGCCGCCTTCGTCGGTGGTGCGCGGGTGGCGCAGGTGGGGGGCGGCGCTGCTGTTGTCGGTGACCTCGCAGATCAGGGCGCGGTCGCGGATCAGACGCAGCTGGATGGTGCCGCCTGCGTAGCGGATGGCGTTGGTGATCAGTTCGCTGACCACTACCTCGGTGGTGAAAGCCAGTTCGGAAAGGCCCCAGTTCGAGAGTTGACGGTCAGCCAGGGTGCGGGCCGTGGCGACGATCGCCGGATCGCTGGGGAAGGTCCACGATGCCACCGCATCGTCTCCCAGGACGCGGGTCTGTGCGATGAGGAGGACCACGCCCTCCGCCGGGCGGCCGGCCAGCTCGGCGTAGATGACGGCATCGCAGGTCTCCTGCACCGATGCGCCGGGATGAGCCAGGACGCGCCGCAGTCGGGAGTGTCCGTCCGGGGCTTCGCGGCGGGTGAGGCTGTCGGTGAACAGTGCGATCAAGCTTCCCGCGGGCAGTGACACCTCGACTGCCTCGAACGGCAGCCCGTTGCCTCCCAGCGGCGGCCCCTCCGGTGCCTGGAGGCATTCCGTCAGGCCGTCGGGGTAGGCGACGACCGGTGCCGCGTGCCCGGCCCTGGCCAGGGTCAGGCACTGGGCGATGGGATCGTAGACCGCGTAGACGCAGGTCGCCATGGTCGGCTGCTCAACCGGCGGGCGGTCGTCGGCGGCCTGCTGGGCTTCTTCGGCGAGGTGGACCATCAGGTCGTCCAAGTGCGCCAGCACCTCCTCGGGAGTCAGGTCCAGGGCGGCCAGGCTGTGTGTTACGGACCGCAGGCGTCCCATGGTGGCCGCGACGTGCATGCCGTGGCCCGCGACCTGCCCGACCGCCACCGCGGTGCGAGCCCCGGACAGTGGGATGACGTCGTACCATCCGCCTCCTCCGGCACTGGTCGGCAGATGGCAGGAGGCCACGTCGAGGGCGTTTTGGGCAGGGTGCGTCTGCGGCAGCAGGCTGCTCTGCAGGGCAAGGGCCGCGGTGCGCTCGCGGGCATAACGGCGGGCGTTGTCCACGCACACCGCGGCCCGGGCGGCCATCTCGGTGACCACGGTCAGATCGCCATCGTCGAACGGCTCACGCGTAGCGGACCGGTAGAAACCTGCCACGCCCAGCACGACGCCGCGTGCTGTCAGGGGCACGGTCATCAGGGAATGCACGCCGCCGGTGCGCAGGCGTTCGGCCCGCAGCGAGTCGCGGGCCAGCCACTCGGCCTCGTCATCGACGTGCCGGACCAGGCGGGGCCGCAGGTCGGACAGGCACTGTGTGAAGGGCGTGGGGAAGTCGAACGTCGTCTTCTGCCCGACGGCGTAGGCAGGCTGCAGGCCGGCGGCCTCGGTGGTCCGGAACGCGGCGTGGTGGAAGGTCACCTCGACGGTGAGCGGGCCGGGTGCAGGCGCTTCGCCGTGGTAGACCGCGTCGAGGATGTCCACGCTCACCGCGTCGGCAACCCGACCGGCGACGACCTCGGCCAGTTCCTCGGCGGTACTGGTCACGTCCAGCCGGGTGCCGATGCGCCTGCTGGCGTCGTTGAGCAGTTCCAGCCGCACCCGGTCGCGGTACCGATCCGTGACGTCGATCGCGACGCTCGCCACCCCGAGGGTGTCTCCCGCCGGATTCTGCAGCCGGAACGCCGACATGGAGAACACCCTTTGCCGACGGGGATCGGCTGGCGGGTACCCGGCCTGGATGAAGTCGATGACCGGCTCCCCGGTGTTCAGGACCTGCCGCAACAGGTCCTCGACCACATCCGTCACCACGCTCAGGGCGACATCGCGTCCGCGACGCCCGATGATCTCCTCAGCGCGCACGCCGCGCATCCCGGAGGAAGCGGTGTTGAACCGCACCACCTGCAGATCCGTATCCATCAGGTGCAGGCCCACCGGCGACTGGGTCAGCAGCGCGTCCAGCACCGCCCGGTCGAACTCGCCGGGATCCGCTCCACGGGCAGGGGCCAGGAAGACCACCCAGCCCGCTTCGGACGCCGCGTCCAGGAGCGGGCACGTCCACAGCTCGATGTCCAGCGGCAGACCGGACCGGTCCCGCATCGTGACGCGGAAACCCCCGCGCATCGGCGGTTCACGCGGGACGGGCCAGGACACGCCCTCGGAGGGCCTGGTCAGCAACGACGACAGCGGCCGGCCCACGACCTCCTCGGCTCGGTAGCCGACCAGCGCGGTGGCCTGCTCACTCCATCCCGTGATCAGCCCGCCGGCATCCAGCAGGACCCTGGCAAGTGCCACCATCTGCGCCTCCGTCGCGCCCTGTGGAGCATTCACGGCCTCAGACCGAATGCCGCACTTCGCGGCGTCGTGGCGTCCGCCGCCGGGCCCCCTCGACATCGAGATCGGCGGGGGGAGTTCGAGGACACCTCGAAGACGGCGTGGCGGCGAAACAACGCCGCGTGATCAACACCCGTCATCGTGCCACTCCCCCATGGCAAAGTTCGCGGCCCCCGCTTCCAGCCTACGAGCCCCTCGGCGTTCCTGCCCGTCACTCGATCTTGCAGTCACAGGGGCACAGGGGAGTGCGCGCGGACCGGCGAGGCTCCCCTCGGGCGAGCTGCGCCGGCGGCATGTGGCCGCGATGAACCCATCCGAGTTCACCGAGCGGATCTCCGTCTTGCGTGTGGCAACTGCCACCCGGGAGCACAACGGCACGAACACTGCGGCGTACGTGAGGCAACCGAACGTGGGCATCGCCGGCCGGCGGTGGTGTCGATCGCATTCCGGGCGCCATCAGTTCCCCCGTTCTGCGTTCAACTGACGGCTCCAGGCCGCGAGCCCCGGAGTCGCCGAACTCTCCGACGCGGTTGCGGATGGTGTTCACCGCCGGTCGGTGGGGTGACGGCGGATCAGCCTGTTCGGGCGGGCCGACAAGCCCTGCCGCGCAGGGCCCCGGCGGCCGCCCGCCCTCGGTGGGCTGGAGCTGGACCTGCGCTACCGCGGCCACACCGAGGCGACGAGACCCACCGCTTCCACCTCTGAGACCGGGCCCACTCACCGACGCCCGGACCAGCGCGGCTCCACCTGCGCCCAGGCGGACTCCCAGCCTGCCGCCGCTCGCCGATCCAGCGCGCGGCGGCGCAGCGCGAAGGCCCCCTCCGCGCCCGGCCCGAGCACGGACACCGTGCCGAGGCCCACAAGGACGGTGTCCGAGAGGATCTCCACGGTCCCCTTGGGCGCGCCGACCGGGTACCCGACGTCGTTCAGCCCGACCGGGACGGCCGCCCCCGCGAGCGTGCCCCTGGTCAGCCGGGCCTCCGCTACAGCCCCACGCAGCGCCGCTCTGGACAGGCGTGCGCCGTCCGCACCGACGATGATCCGCCGTATCTCCGTTGCCCGGCCAGCGCCGTTCATCTTGTTCATCCCCCTGCGGTGCGGGCATTCCGCTGCGCCCACACTCCCCAGCGCACCGTCCGCCGTGCACCGGCCGCTTGGGTCGGCGGGCCCCTTGCCCGGGACCGTCCGGCCCGTGCGGCGCCCGGCCTGCCGTGGTGGCATGGGAGTACGGACGACCGGGCGCGCCCCGGCCCCGCACCGACCCAGGGAGGACGGCATGAAAGCCGCCGTGGGAGACCGCATCATCGTCCAGGCCACCCGGCCGGGCGCGGCACGCAGGGACGGCGAGATCGTCGGCCTGCACCATCCGGACGGCAGTCCGCCGTGGGACGTGCACTGGTCCGACAGCGACCGGGTGACCGAGTACTTCCCCGGCCCGGACGCCCGGATCCACCACTACCACCACGCACCCGAAGACGCCGCGGCGACCCTACCGCCCCACCCGCACCTGTTCGCCGACTGACGGACCGCCGCCGTGCCCGTCTCAGCCCAGGGGCTCGACACCACCTCTGGCCTGACCACCGCCGAGGCCGCGCGGCTGCTCGCCGAACACGGCCCGAACGAGGTCGCCGCCGACCATCGGGGGCCGCTGTGGGCCCGGGTGGGCGCCCAACTGCGCGATCCCCTGATCGCGGTGCTGCTCGCGGCCGTCGCGCTGGCCCTGGCCGTCGCGCTGACCCTCGCCATCGGCGACCACCCCGACGCGGTGGTCATCGCACTGGTGATCGTGGTCAACACGACCGTGGGCGTCGTCCAGGAGGTCCGGGCCGAGAGCGCCGTCGCGGCGCTGTCGCGGCTCTCCGCCCCCGCCGCGCGGGTGCTGCGCGACGGTGCGCAGCGGAAGGTCCCCTCGGCCGGGATCGTCCCGGGCGACGTGGTGGCCCTAGCCGAGGGCGACATCGTCCCGGCCGATGCCCGGCTGGTCGAGTCGGCGGCGCCCCGCCTCTTCCTCCCCGCCGCCGTCCTCGCCCCCCGCCGCGCTGGCGGCGGGCGCCCTGTACCTGCCGTTCCTGCGCGACGTGCTCGACACCGTGCCGCTCACCTGGGGCGATCTCGCCGCACCCGCCGTCGCCGCGCTCGCCGGATTCGTAGCAGCCCGCCTCCGCAAGCAAGGAATCTGACGCCATGTCGAACGCCCAGGTCACCGACCTGTACGAGGTGACGATGGCCCTCTCCTATCTGCGGGAGGGCATGACAGCACCCGCCACGTTCAGCCTCTTCGTCCGGAAGCCGCCGCCCGAACGAGGTTTCCTGGTCGCGGCGGGCCTGGAACCGGCCCTCGACTACCTCGCCGAACTCCGGGTGGACGAGACCGACGCGACCGCATTCGCCGAAGCACTGGACCGCCCGTACGCCGATCTGAAGCCCCTGCTGGATCTGCGCTTCACCGGTGAAGTCCGGGCCGTGCCGGAGGGGCGGATCGCGCTGCCAGGGGAGCCGCTGTTGGAGGTCACCGCGCCGCTGCCGGAGGCGCAGTTCGTGGAGTCGTACCTGCTCAACCAGGTGTGCCACCAGAGCGCCGTGGCGTCGAAGTCCGCCCGGTGCGTGCTTGCCGCGGCCGGGCGGCCGGTGGTGGACTTCTCACTGCGCCGCACCCACGGCGTCCCGGCGGGCGCCCAGGCGGCGCGGCTGGGCGCGATGGTCGGCTTCGCCGGGACAAGTAACGTGGCGGCGGCCCATGCGTACGGGCTGCGGGCGGTGGGCACCATGGCGCATTCGTACGTCGAGGCGTTCGGCGACGAGGCGGCTGCCTTCCGCGCGTTCGCCCGTGCCCATCCCGGGCCGGTGACCTTTCTGGTCGACACGTACGACACCGCACGCGGGGTCGCCGTAGCCGCCCAGGTACTGCGGGAGTTGGGGCTACAGGAGGGTTGTGCCGTACGGCTCGACAGTGGGGACCTGGGAGCGTTGGCGGTCACCGCTCGGCGGATCCTGGACGGGGCCGGGCTGCCCGGTGTACGAATCACGGCCAGCGGCGGACTGGACGAGTACGGGGTGGAGCGGCTGGTTGAGTCCGGGGCGCCGATCGACGTCTTCGCGGTCGGGACCCTTGTCGGGGTGTCGGCGGACGCGCCGTACCTGGATGCCGCGTACAAGCTGGTCGCGTACGACGGGCGGCCGATGATGAAGCTGTCGACGGGGAAGGTCACCGCGCCGGGGGCCAAGCAGGTGTTCCGGAGGCCGGGGCTCGTCGACACGATCGCGCTCCTGGACGAGCCGGCCCCGCCGGGGACGACGCCTCTACTGCGGACGGTCATGGCGGACGGCAAACGGACAAGCCCGCCGGGCACGCCCTCGGAAGCACGGGCCGCCTTCAAGGCCGATATCGCCCAACTCCCGCCCGCCGCACGCCGGATCCGCTCTCCTCAGATGCCCACCGCAGCCGTGTCCGAGCGACTGGCCGGCCTCACCGCCGACGTCCGCCGGCAGATCGAGCAGCAGATGCGCGCCACTCGGTAGGGCAGCCGACGGCCGGAGGGCGTCCGCAGGTCAAGCGGCGGGGGTTCGTGGGGGCGGGTCGGCCGGTGACGACCTTGATCCGGACCATCGTGGCCACCTCCTCGTTCGGTCTGTGCTCCACGCTGCCGCCGTCGACGGCCTGCCCCCAGGGCCCCGAGGGCCGACCCGAGCTGCCGGTCGGGGGTGTCACAGCAGGTGGGGCCGCCAGGCTCACGGCCCTGGGCCGGTCGGCCCTCGTGCCGGGCACCGGGCCTGCCTAGCGTGGGAGCAAGGTCCGGTCGTCTGGTCCGAGGAGGAGCGATGACACCCGTGAGTCCGGACGGCCCGCGCCGCCCCGTCGTCCTCGGCGTCGACGCGCTCGACACCGGCCGGATGACCGCCGTCTGGGCCGCCGACGAGGCCGACCACCGCGGCCTGCCGCTGCGGCTGGTGCACGCCATCCCGTCCCTGTTCCATGAGTTCCGCGTCTTCGACGAGGGCCACTACCGCAAGGCCCTGCGCCAGCGCGCCGACCAGGTGCTCGACCGGGCCGCCCGCACGGCCCGCGAACGGCACCCCGGCCTGGAGCTCGTCACGGCCGTCGACGAGGACCTCCCGGCCCTGGTGCTGTACCGGGAGTCCGTCCACGCCGAGCTGATCGTCCTGGGCTCCCGCCGGCTGGGGCGGACGGCCGAGCTGCTGAGCGCCTACTCGGTGACCGTCCCGGTGAGCGCCCAGTCCCCCTGCCCGGTGGTGGTCGTCCGCGACCCCGAGCACGTCACCCAGGACCCGCCCTACGTCGTGGTCGGCGTGGACGGCAGCCCGTCCTCGGAGGCCGCCGTCGACTTCGCCTTCGACCTGGCCGCCGAACGCCGTGCCGCCCTGCGCGCCATCTGGGTCTGGCAGCGCCCACCCGTCGGCAACCTCGACGAGCCAGCCACCGAACGGACCCTCCGCCGACTGCTCGTCGAGTCCACCGCCGGACGGCACGAGTGCCACCCCGACGTGACCGTCACCCACGAGCTGGTGCACGGCCACCCGGTCGAGGAGCTGGGCTCCGCCTCCGAGCACGCCCTCGCCGTGGTCGTCGGCCGCCGCGGGCAGGGTGGTTTCACCGGGATGCGGCTCGGCTCCGTCCCCTACGGCCTGCTGCACCGCGCGCACTGCCCGATCGCGATCGTGCCCACTCCCACGCACTGAAGCGCTCACACCGAAGCGAACCAGGTCCCCCCGGCCGAAGGCTGGGTGGAGGCTCGCCCGAAAGCCTCGCCGCCACCCGGTGGGCCGTCCGCGAGGCGCAGCGCCGCAGGTGCTCTCTCGCACTCCTCCAGTCGTGGCCCTCGCCGACGCGGGACGTCGGCAACACCACGGAACGTGCGGCGCCCGGTCGCGAAGCCGCCGCGAGGGCCGGGGCCCCCGAGGATTCAGCCCGGCCCTCGGCGCGGCTCCCTCTCCGTGCGCCGCCCCTCACGGCCAGACTCGCGCGCCCCGCACCGCCGCCCACAGGGCCGGACGATCCTGGAGACGACGGGGTCGAGCGGCGTCCGGCCGCGCGCTCAGGTTCGCTCGGCCAGGAGGGCCGCGCCCTCCGCGAGGGTGGTCAGGCGCGGGTAGTCGTCCTCGTCGATCCGGCACCCCGCCCGTTCGGACAGCCGCTCGACGAGGGTGAGGAAGTCGATGGAATCGAGTTCGAGCGCCTCCCGGAGGTCGGTGTCCGGTCCGATCCGCCCGAAGTCCGCGTCCGGAACGATCTCGGTCAGCAGCTCCTGGAGAAGGGCCAAGGCCTGGTCGTGGTTCACAGCTCCTCCGGTTTCTGCAGCAGCCGGTCGAGTGCCGCCAGGTAGCGGGCGCCGGTCGCCCCGTCGCTGGCACGGTGGTCCGCGGAGAGGGTGGCGGTGACCACCGGGCGGACGCCGAGCATGCCGTCGACGGCCCAGGGTCGTTCCACGACCTTGCCGAGACCCACGAGCGCGACCTGCGGCGGGTAGATGACGCCGAAGACGGCCTCCACTCCCTGGTCTCCCAGGCTCGTGACGGTGATCGTCGGATCGGAGGTCTCGGAGCCACGCAGCCGCCCGGCGCGCGCCCGGGTGACGAGGTCACGCAGCCGCGCCATCAGCTCGGCTGGCGACAGGTCGGCGGCGTCGTGGATGGCCGGTGCGACCAGCCCGCCGCCGCGCAGGGCGACGGCCACGCCAAGGTGGACCGCGGGCGCGGGGACGAAACCGCCGTCGGTCCAGAAACCGTTGAGCTGCGGCACCTCGCGGACCGCGAGGGCGGCGGCCTTGAGCAGCAATGCGGCGGGCACCAGCCGTTCGAGCACCGGGAGTTGACGGTTGCGTTCGCGCAGCCAGCCGACAGTGGCGGCGAGGTCGATGGTGGTGGAGAGGTAGTAGTGCGGGACCTCCCGTTTGGAACGGGCCATCAGGTCCCCGACGGCCCGGCGCATCGCCTGCCTACGGTCCCCAGCAGCCTTCTCCGGCGCGGGCGCCGGAGGCGCGGTCGAGGGCACGCATCGGCGCCCCGCGCTGACAGCGGCCCGGACGTCGGACACCCGGACCGCTCCGTCCGCACCCGTACCGGTCACCGTGGCGAGGTCGATCCCGGCCTCCGCCGCGACGCGCCGGGCCAGTGGCGTCGCCCGGACCCGGGCCCCGGACGACGGCGTCGGCGCGGCGGCGGCCGGCCGCCGCCTCCTGCTGCGGTTGCCCGGCACCGCGGCCACGACGTCGGCCCGGGTGATCCGTCCGCCGGGGCCCGTCCCGTGCACGGCGGCGAGGTCCACTCCACTCTCCTCGGCCAGGTGCCGGACGAGCGGGGTGGCCCCCGGCCCGCCGACCCGTGCCGGTGCCGGCTCCGGTGCGGGCACCGGCTCGGGCTCGGACTTCCCGGTGGCGATGACGGCCATGCCGGCGCCCACCGGGACCGTCGTCCCGGGTTCGACCAACAGCCGCTCGACCGTGCCGGCCTCGAAGCACTCGACCTCGATCGCCGCTTTGGCCGTGTCCACGACGGCCACGATGTCACCCCGAGCCACCTGGTCCCCCGGACGGACCAGCCACTCCAGGAGCGTTCCCTCGGTCATGTCGGCGCCGAGTGCGGGCATGGTGAACTCGGCCATCTCAACCGACCGCCCGCCGGGCCGCCGCCACGATGCCCGCGACCTGCGGAAGAGCAGCCTCCTCCAGCTGCCGGGCGTAGGGCACCGGCACCTCGGCCCCGCACACCCGTTCCACCGGCGCGTCCAGGTCGTAAAACCCCTGTTCCGCGATCCGCGCCGCGACCTCGGCCGACAGCCCCGCGGTGCGCCAGCCCTCGTCGATCACCACGGCCCGGTGGGTGCGTGCGACGGAGCCCAGGATCGTCGCGTCGTCCAGCGGACGGAGCGTCCGCAGGTCGACGACCTCGGCGTCGATGCCATCCACCGCCAGCCGCTCGGCGGCCTCCAGGGCCTTGCCGAGCGACCCGCCGTGGGTGATGAGGGTGACGTCGCTCCCGGCCCGGCGGACGGCGGCACTGTCCAGGTCCACCGGGGCGACGCCCGGGTCCGGCGTGCCGGTGACATTGTAAAGCGAGCCGTGTTCGAAGATCACCACCGGATCGGGATCCGCCACCGCGGGCGCCAACATGTACCGGGCGTCCTCCAGGGTGGCCGGGGCCAGCACCCGGATGCCCGGGATGTGGGCGTACCAGCCTTCGAGGCTGTGCGAGTGCTGGGCGGCGAGCTGGCGGCCGGCGCCGGTGGTCATCCGGATGACCAGCGGCACGGCGACCTGTCCGCCGGACATGTGCAGCAGCGTCGCGGCGTTGTTCAGGACCTGGTCCAGGGCGAGGAGGCTGAAGTTGACGGTCATCACCTCGACGATCGGCCGCAAGCCGGCGATGGCCGCACCGATACCGGCGCCCACGAAGGCCGACTCGGACAGTGGTGTGTCGCGGACGCGGTCGGGCCCGAACTCGTCGAGCAGTCCGAGGCTGACGCCGAAGGCGCCGCCGTACCGCCCGACGTCCTCGCCCATCAGGAACACCCGCTCGTCGGCCGCCAGGGCCTCGCGCAGCGCCTCCCTGAGCGCGTCCCGGTAGGTCGGCTCCCGAGCTGCCTTCGCCCCGGTCACGGCCGTTCCCCCACCGGGCTGTGCACGAAGCGCAGCAGGTCCTCCGGAGGTTCCAGCCCGCCCTTCCCGGCCTCCTCCACAGCCCGCTCCAGTTCCTCGGCGACCTCCTTCTCGACGAGATCGAGCCCGGCGTCGTCGAAACCGTCCTCGGCGCGCATCCGGTCGGTGAGGAGGGTGATCGGGTCTCGCTCTTTCCACCGCTCGATCTCGGCCTTGTCGCGGTAGAGGTCCGGGTCGTACATGGAGTGCGCACGGAAGCGGTAGGTGCGCAGTTCGAGGAAGTACGGGCCGGCTCCCTCCCGGACGGCCTGCGCCGCGCGCCGGACGGCCCGTTCGACGGCGAGGACGTCCATGCCGTCCACGGCCCAGGCGACCATCCCGTAGGAGGCGGCCCGGGCGGCCAGGTCGATCTGTGCGTGCTCACGGGCCAGCGGGGTGCCCATGGCGTACAGGTTGTTCTCGCAGACCATCAGCAGCGGCAGGTCCCAGAGCGCGGCGAGGTTGGCGGTCTCGTGGAACTCGCCCTCGGCGACCGCGCCGTCGCCGAAGAAGCAGCACGTCAGGTTCGGCCGGCCATGCATCCGGTCGGCCAGTGCCAGGCCGGCCGCCACCGGGATGCCCCCGGCGACGATGCCGTGGCCGCCGTAGAACCGGCGGCCCACGTCGAAGAGGTGCATCGACCCGCCCCGGCCCCGGCTGCAGCCGGTGACCCGGCCGAGCATCTCGGCCAGCACCGCCGCCATGGGAATGCCTCTGGCGAGCGCGTGGCCGTGTTCGCGATACGTGGTGACCACCGAGTCCTCGGGCGTGAGCGACTGGTGGACACCGACGGACACGGCCTCCTCGCCGATGCACAGATGGACGAAGCCGCGGATCTCTCCGGCGCTGTAGAGCTCGACACACCGCTCCTCGAAGCGGCGGATGCGCAGCATCCCCCGCAGCAGGTCGTGCCGGTGTTCGCGGCCGGTCGGCGGTCTGGGACTGCTGCGGTGGGGGTTCGCGACGGTTCGGCGGGTCATGCCGTCTCCTCCAGGGTCGACAGGTCGCCCTCGGGCAGGCCCAGTTCGCGGGCCCGCAGCAGCCGCCGCATGACCTTGCCACTGCGGGTCTTCGGCAGGTGCTGGTCGAAGGCGATCTCGCGCGGGGCGATGGCCGGGCCGAGCCGCCGCCGGGCGAACGCGGTAAGGTCCCGGGCGAGTCGGTCACCCGACTCGAACCCGGGCTTGAGCGAGACGAAGGCCTTGACGACCTCCCCCACCACGGGGTCGGGGCGGCCGATCACCCCTGCCTCGGCCACCGCGGGATGCTCCATCAGCGTGCTCTCGACCTCGAACGGGCCGATCAGGTGCCCGGCCGACTTGATCACGTCGTCCGCCCGCCCGACGAACCAGTAGTAGCCGTCGGCGTCGCGCCGGACCACGTCCCCCGTGAGGTACCAGCCGTCGGCGAAGCAGGACCGGTAGCGCTCCTCGGCACCGAGGTAGCCGCGGAACATCGACGGCCAGCCGGGCCGCAGGGCCAGCTCGCCCTCCGCCCCCGGTCCATAAAGCACCCGAACCCGGCCGTCGGTGACCTCCGCGCGCCCGTTCGGCCCGCGGGCGAGGACGCCGGCCGTCACGCCGGGCAGCGGCCGTCCCATCGAGCCGGGCCTGATCTCGGTGTCGGCGACGTTGGCGATCATGATGCAGCCGGTCTCGGTCTGCCACCAGTTGTCGTGGATCGGCAGGCCCAGGATCTCCGGCCCCCAGCGCACCGCCTCGGGGTTAAGCGGCTCGCCGACACTGGCGACGAACCGCAACGCCGAGAGGTCGAAAGAGCGGGGCAGGTCCGGCGGGCTGCCCCGGGGGCTCATCCGCATCAGCATCCGGATCGCGGTCGGCGCGGTGTACCAGACGCTCACCCGCTGCTCGGCCAGGATGCCGTACCAGCGCCGGGCCTCGTACTCGCCCGCGTCGACGACCATGGTCACCCCGTGGGTGAGCGGCGCGATGATCCCGTAGGACGTCCCGGTCACCCACCCCGGGTCTGCGGTGCACCAGAACACGTCATCCGGGCGCAGGTCCAGGGCCAGTGCGGCGGTCGCATGGTGGGCGACCACGGCATCGTGCACGTGGACCGCGCCCTTCGGGGTACCGGTCGTCCCGCTGGTGAAGTGCAGCAGCGCCATGTCCTCGGGGTCGGTCTCCGGGATGGTGAAGTCCTCGGACGCGCCGGCCGTCAGGGCGTCGAACGCGATGGTCCCGGGCAGGTCCCCGGCACCCGGGCCGACGATCAGGACGTGGTCCAGTCCGGGCAACCCGTCGCGTCCGTCCGCCACCTTGCGGCGATACAGCTCCGCAGTGGTGACCAGGACCCGCACCTCCCCGAGCCGCAGCCGCTCCGCCACCGGCGCCGGGCCGAAGGCGGGGAACAGCGGGCAGAACACCGAGGTGTTCTTCAGCGTCCCCAGGACGGACACGTACAGCTCCGGGCGGCGGCCGAGCAGCGACGCGACCCGGTCCCCCTTCCCGACACCGAGGGCCCGCAGCCCGTTGGCGAAGCGGTTGCTGCGCCGGGCGAGTTCGGCGTACGACACCGGGGTGACCGTACGGTCCGCGGCGATGCAGCGCAGTGCGACCTTGTCCCCGCGTCCGGCCGCCACGTGCCGGTCCACGGCCTCGTACGCGATGTTCAGCCCGCGCCGTCCGGGAAGCCCGTCGAGCTGCGCCCGGGCCCGCTCCCAGACGGGGTCGGGGCGCCCGGGCGCCCCGACCCCGCCCGTGCCCGCTACCGACCCCGGTGCACGTTCCTGGACCACGTCGCCGTCCACGGCGGCTCCTTCCGCACCGCGGGCCGGTGTCCGGGCCCGCTCCCCCCATCGTCCGGCGGCTTCCGAACCTCCGCGAGACGGCGTCCGGCCGTTCATCAGTGCCCGTTCGCCTCGGTCCGTCAGGGCCGATCGGCCCCACCTCATGACCGACGACACGATCGTTGTGGGTGCGGACGCCCAGTCCAGGCGGGCCCTGCGCTGGGCAGTACGCCAGGCGGAGCTCGCCGGCGCCCGGGTGGAGGCGGTCATCGCCTGGGAGCCGCCGTTCTCCGGAACGGGCAGCGGCGTCGCGGTGGGCGACCCGCAGGCACTCCGGGACACCGCGCACGAGGTCCTGGCCGAGAGCATCGAGAAGGCCGCGGGACCGCAGCCAGCGGTGGCCATTACCGCCCGGGCCGAGGAGGGCACCCCCGTCCAGGTACTGCTCAAGGCGACCGGTGACGAGAACGTGACCCTCCTGGTGGTCGGCAGCCGCGGACTCGGGGGCTTCGCCGGGGCCCTCCTGGGCTCCGTCGGCCGGCACTGCGCCCGGCACGCCCCGTGCCCCGTGCCCGTGGTGATCGTGCGCGGGCGTTACGCCTGACCACGCGTCCGCTCCGCCGCCCAGCGGCGGCGGACCGCGTCCTCGTGCTCGGCCTGCTCCACCGCCTGCTCCACGGCGGCGAGTTCCGCGGTCAGCCGGGGGATCCAGTGCCGGCGCAGGGCCCGGACCCGACGGCCGGTCCGGGCCGACTCCTCCCCCACCAGCCGGGCCGCCGTCCGGTGCGCGGCGTAGGCGGCGGCCGCTCGGACCGCCTCGCGGTAGGCCGCCTCGGCGTGCACCAGTGCGGTGTTGCCCGGGGCGGGCTCGTGCCCGGCCCGAACGGCGTCGGTGCAGGACACGCCGGACGGATGGCGCACCCCCATGGAGACGGTCCACTCGACGACCACGTCCGCCCGATCGGCCACCGCCGCCGCGGCCAGCGCTCCCTCCCCGCTCACCAGCAGGCCGCGCAGGAGCCACGTCCCGGCCTCCGCCAGCCGCTCCCGCCACCGTGCCTCGGCCGCCTCCTCGTGCTCTCGCAGCTGCCGGTGCCGTTCCAGCAGCACCCGCAGCTTGCGGTCGAGCAGGTCGGCCCCGCGCAGGGCGACGTCCAGGCTGTGCCGCAGCCGCAACCGGGCCGCCCGGCCCTGCGGACTCTGCCGACGTGCGGTCATGACGCACCGTGCATGTCGAGCTGCTCGGGCGGCAGCATGGCGAGCTGGCTGCGCGGCAGGGTGAGCAGGACGTCCCAGGCGCGGTCCAGCGCGTCCGTCAGCGGCCGGTTCTCGTCCGGCTGCTGGGCGAGGAACCGGTCCGGGAAGACCTGGTCGAGGTCGAGATAGCGCAGGTCGGTCGGGCTCAGCGCCGACCGGCCGACCAGGTCGGCCAGTTCGCGCACCTTCCGGGCCCGCGCGAGCGCGGCCAGCAGTTGCGCGGCCACGTCGAGGTGGTCGGACCTGGTCCGACCCGGTCCCGCGCCCTTGCGCATCAGCCGGGAGAGCGAGGAGAGCGCGTCCACCGGCGGGTACACCCCTCGCGCGTGCGCCTCGCGGGAGAGCACGATCTGGCCCTCCGTGATGTAGCCGGTGAGGTCGGGCACCGGATGCGTGATGTCCCCGGCGGGCATGGTGAGCACCGGGAGGAGGGTGACCGAGCCGGGCCGGCCGCGGATCCGGCCGCAGCGCTCGTACAGGGAGGCCAGGTCGCTGTAGAGGTAGCCCGGATAGGCCCGCCGGGCGGGCACCTCTCCACGCGCGGCCGACACCTCACGGAGGGCCTCGGCGTACGCGGTCATGTCGGTCATCACCACCAGGACGTGCCGTCCGCCCTCGAAGGCGAGGTGCTCGGCCACGGTGAGGGCGATGCGCGGGGTGAGCAGTCGCTCGATCACCGGGTTGTCGGCGGTGTTGAGCAGCAGCGTCAGCTCCCCGGTGCCGGAGCGCTCGGCGAGCCCGTCGCGGACGAAGGCCGCGTCCGCGTGGGTGAGGCCCATGCCGGCGAACACCACGCTGAAGGACTCGCCGCCGCTGACGGCCTGGGCGGCCACCTGCACGGCGAGTTCGAGGTGGGGCAGTCCGGCGGCCGAGAACACCGGCAGTTTCTGCCCGCGCACCAGCGTGGTGAGCACGTCGATAGCCCCGACCCCGGTCAGTACCGGTTCGGCGGGCGGCTCGCGCCGGACGGGGTTGAGGGGGACGCCGCCGACCGCCGCCGACGCGGGGCCGAGGACCGGCGGACCGCCGTCGATCGGTTCCCCTCTGCCGTTGCACACCCGGCCGAGCCACGCGGGACCGACCGGGACGCGCAGCGGGCCGCCGGTGAACGCGGCCCGGGTGGCGGCCGGGTCCATGCCCGCGGTGTCCTCCAGGACCTGCACCACCGCGAGGTCACGGTCCACTTCCAGGACGAGGCCGTGGCGCCGCTCGCCCGATCCGAGAGTGATCTCGACGAACTCGTCCCACCCCACTCCGGCCACGCCGCCCACCACGAGGAGCGGCCCGCGCAGCTCCCGCACGTCCGTGAACTCGACCTCGCCGAAGTCCGTCACCGCGGCTCCCCGAGCGCGGTGAGCACCGCCGCGCAGCCGGCGGCCACGGCGTCGGTGTCCCGGGGCCCGGCTTCCTCGCGGGCGCGCAGCAGCGGGGTGAAGTCGGTCTCCTCGACCGTTTCGGCCGGTGTGCCGGCGTCGACCAGCTCCCGGCACCGCGCGACCGCCGCGAGTACGGCGTCCGCCAGTGCCGCCGTCTTCTCCGAGGAGCAGTACGCGTCGTGCGCCGACAGCGCGCTCTGCTGGAGCAGGCCTTCCCGGACCAGTCGCCCGGCGAGCACGCTGATCCGCTCGGGGCCCGGGAGCGCGGTGATGCCGACCAGGTCGACCAGGTCGGCCAGCCGGTCCGCCTCGGCGAGCAACGCGGTAACGCGTGTGCGGCGCTCGCCCCAGGCGGGGTCTCCCGCCCGCGTGTGCGCAGTGCCGAGGGCGGCAGCGTCGCGGGCGAACGAGCCGGACCACGACACGGCCGGATAGTGCCGGGCGTAGGCGAGTTCGCGGTCGAGCGTCCAGAGCCCGCGGACGAAGCGCTCGGTGTGGGCGGTGACGGGCTCGGTCAGGTCCCCGCCGGGCGGGGAGACGGCGCCGAGGACGGTGACCGACCCGCGGGCGCCGCCGAGAGTGCGCGCCGCGCCGGCCCGTTCGTAGAACGCCGCGAGTTCCGAGGCGAGGTCGGCGGGGTAGCCCTCCTCGGCTGGCAACTCGCCCATTCTGGAGGAGAACTCACGCAGCGCCTCGGCCCAGCGTGAGGTCGAGTCGGCGATCACGACGACGTCCAGGCCCATGTCGCGGAAGTACTCGGCGACGGTCGCCCCCGTGTGCACACTCGCCTCCCGGGCCATCATCGGCATGTTGGAGGTGTTGGCGACCACCACCGTCCGGTCGGCCAGTCTGCCGCCGGTCCTCGGGTCGTCGAGTTCCGCGAACTCCGCTATCACGTCGGCCAGTTCGTTGCCCCGCTCACCGCAGCCCACGTACACGATGACGTCGGCGTCGCACCACTTGGCGATCTGCTGCAGCAGGACGGTCTTCCCGGTGCCGAAGCCGCCGGGCACCGCGACCGTCCCGCCCCGGGCGACCGGAAAGAGCAGGTCGATCACCCGCTGGCCGGTGTGCAGCGGCTCCGCGGCGTCCAGCCGCTCCCTGACGGGCCGAGGCCGGCGGATCGGCCACTCGGCACCGACCCGGACCGGCGTGCCGCCCACCACGGCGAGCACCTCGTCCGCCCCGCACGGCCCCTCCGGGGCGAGCCGCTCCACCGGCCCGGACACGTCCGGCGGCACCAGGACCCGCAGCGGCAGCGAGCCCCCGGCCCACTCCCCCAGGACGCCGCCCGGCACGGCCTCGTCCCCCGGAGCCGCGATGGGGACGAAGCGCCAGGTACGCCCGTTGACCTCGGTGCCGCTGCCCGGAAGCAGCCAGTCGCCGGCTCCGGTGAGCGGGCGCAGCAGGCCGTCGAAGACGCCGCCGAGCAGCCAGGGGCCGAGCCGCACCCGCAGCGGTCGGCCCGTCGGGCGGGCCGGGTGTCCCGGGGCCAGCCCGCCGGTGTACTCGTACGCCTGCACGCTCGCCACGTCCCCGGTGATGGCCACGACCTCGCCCGGCAGGTCCTCCGGGCCGAGCAGCACCACGTCGTGCATGGCGACGCCGCCGTCGCAGGCCACCTCGACCAGCGGACCGGCGACCCGCAGGATCCTCGACGAGCCCGGGTCAGCCATCCGGTCTCCCGTCGCCGTCGTCAGGCTGCCAGAGCGTCCCTGCTTCCGGGCCGAGCCGGTCGAGCGCGCGGCGTACGAGCGCGGGCGTTCCGAGGTCCACCAGGCGGCCGGGGGCAGTGGCGAGCAGTCCACCGTCGGGGTGGGCTGTGATCCGGGCGTCCGGTCCGAGCAGGTCCCGGGCCCGCCGGGCCAGCGACTCCGCCGCACCGGGCTCGCTCTCGTACCGCTCCCGGACGCGCTCGGCCACCCGGCGGCACAGCTCGGTGTAGGCCTCGCCCTGGGCCGCCAGCTCTCGCACCCGGGCCGCGCGGGCGGCCCGGGCGGTCTCTGCCGCGGCGACGGCCTCACCCTCTTCCGTCCCCGCCTGGACGGCCCGGCACAGCACGGCCGCCGCCTCGGCGCGGGCGGCGGCGAGGGTGCGCTCGGCGTCGCGACGGGCCTCGGCGAGCGCCTGTGCGGCGTCGGCCCGCGCGGCGCGCAGCAGTGCGGCCCGGACGGGTGCCAGCGCGTCGGTGCCGCCGACCGGTCCGGTCACGGCAGCACCGCCGTCAGGGGCTCGGTCACGTCAAGCCTTGCCGGGCCGAGCGCCCGCGCCGCCGCCCGGCCGACCAAGACCAACGTCGTCCCCTCGGGCAGGGCCTCCCAGGCGGCCACGGCCTCCTCCGGCCGCTCGGCGACGAGCACGGTGACGCCGGCCAGGACCAGCCCGGCCACCTCGGTCCGCGCCCCGATGGCGACCACGCCGCCCACCGTCAGGCCTTCCCGATCAGCAGGACGGCCACCACCAGCCCGTACACCGCGATGCCCTCGGCCAGGCCCACGATCGCCATCACCCGGCCGAAGAGTTCGGGCCGTTCGCTCAGCGCGGCGATGGCCGCGGCACCGGTGTACGCGACGGCGATCGCCGCACCGACCGAGGCCCCGGCCACCGCGATGCTCGCCCCGATCAGTGCCGCCGAGCCCGATCCGGAGTTCACTGCGGCGGCCGGCCCGACCGCGCCGGCAGGGTCGGCGAGCACGGTCACCAGCAGGGCGAGCGCGCCGGCCAGGACAGCAGCGTTGACGCCGAGCAGCCAGCGCAGGGCCGCCCTCCCGCGCCGACGGGCCAGCAGCCGGGCCGCACCCAGCACGGCGGCGAGGACGGGCAGCGCGATCAGCCAGGCGATCACCGGGGCACCTCCGTACGCAGGACGGGCACGTGCCAGGGGCGGAAGGGCCGCCCCAGGCTCTGGAACACGCGGGAGAACAGCTCGTAGTACTCCAGCCGCAGCGCCTGGATCCCGGCCACCAGCGCCTCCAGTGCGAAGGTGACAGCGGTGCCGACGGCGAAGAGCAGCGCGGCCGCTGGCAGGCCCCAGGAGCCGTGTCCCGCCAGCGCGGCGGTGCCGCGCCACACCACCTGTCCGAGCGCCGCGTGGGTGAGTCCGAAGGCGGCCAGGCGGGAGAAGGAGACCGTGTTCGCGAAGAGCCGCAGGACGGCGTCGAAGAGCTCGACGGCCGTCTGCAGCACGCCGCCCGCCCCGCCCGCGCTCGCGCCGAACAGGCCCGCACCGGCCAGCCCGAGCCCGGCCAGGAGGAGCGCCGCCCCTCCGGCCGCGAGTCCGGGCGACCGCAGGTACGCGCTGCCGCCGACGGCCCCCAGACCAAGGAAGAGCGCCAGGCCCGCCACCCCGGACGTCGCGTACAGCGCTCTCGCCGGACCGCCCTCGCGCCACCGGTTCACCCCGCCAGCCACGTGGGCAAGGGCGAGCAGCACCCCACCCAGACCCACGACCGCCGCCAGGAGCCGTCCCGGCTGGTCCAGCGGCGACAGCCACAGCACCGGCAGCACCCCGGTCGGCCCGAAGAACTCCCCGAACGCCACGCCTGCCAGCGCGCCGCAGAGTCCGGCCCCGGCCAGGAACGGCCACACGGGGCGCAGCCGCGCCAGCCGCCGGGGCCGTCCGCTCCACAGCACCAGCGCGGCCAGCAGCAGCAACGCCCCGTGGCCGACGTCGCCGAACATGAGGCCGAACATCACGACGTACGCGACCCCGGCCGGCCAGGTCGGGTCGAGGTCCTGGTACGGCGCCGTGCCGTAGGTGCGCACGAGCGGCGAGAACGCGCGGCGGAGCGGTCCTCCGTCGCACAACAGGGTGGGCGGATCGACACCGCGCGGTGCGCGCAGGGCCACCAGGCCGCCACCGGTGGCGGCCAGCGCCTCCGCGAGCTCGGCGACCCGGTCCGCCGGGCACCATCCGGCGAGCGCGGCCACCTCGCCCCGGTGGACGGCACTCGCCGCCCGCTCCTCCATCTGACCCTCGCCTTCGAGGAGGTCCAGCCGCGCCTCCCGTTCCAGCCGGTCGAGATCCGGCGGGGTACCGGACAAGGCCGCCGGCTGCCGCGGCGCGACGGGAAGCCGGCGGAGCCGCCGGCCCGCCGGGCCCGGGGCGGCGTCCTCGATCCGGTCGACCTCGACGCAGCCCGCGTCGGCGACCAGCAGGAGGGTCTCGCGCAGTGCGGCGCTCGGGGCGACGATCGCCACCCGCTGCATGCGCACCGGAGTCATCGCCTCAGCCCAGCGCATCCGCCACCTCCGGGGTCGCGCCGCCGTGCGCGGCCAGTTCCAGTGCGGCGCGCACCCGCCAGGCGTCCGCGGACAGGATCGCGACGGCCCCCACCACCGGCGGAAGGGCGTACTGCGCGCCGCGTAGGAGGTCACGGCCCTCCCGGTCGATGACCGTCCACCACCGGGTCTCGGCCCGCCACAGGTCGCCGGGGGTCTCGATTCCGTCCAGCGCCCACCGCGCGTCCGCGGGCAGCGCGCGGCGGAACTCCTCGAACGACGCGGTGGCCACGGCCCCGGGCCCGAGCAGGCGCGCCGCCTGCCGGCCGGCGTTCCCGGGGAGCGGGCGGCCGACGACGAACAGCGTGCGCGCCGTCAACAGGGCGGCCCGGCCCTGGGCCCAGCGACGGGCCGGCGGCACGGTGTCCGCGACCCGGTGGGCGGTCGACAGGCGCAGGGCCACCGCCATCGTCGCCGGATCCACGTCCCCGGGGTCGTCCCACGCCGATGCCGCCAGGGCCGCGCGCAGCTCCTCCGGTGTGCGCGCGTGGGCGGCCCGGCGCCAGGCGGTGGCCAGCGCGCCGAGCGCGTACGGCTGGCGCGGGGCCGCGCCGAGGAAGGAGCGCAGCAGGTCCTCGATGTTGGCGGTCTCGAAGCCGGCGGCGAGGGTCCGCATGGCCTGCGCCCCGCTGCGGGGCAGCCAGCCAGCGAGGACCCTCAAATGCCACAGCAGGGTCGCGGAGACCGCCCGCTGTGCCTCGGCCAGGTCCGGGTCCGGCGGAAGGAAGCGCCGGTACGGCGTCGCCGCCAGCCGTCGTACGGCCTCGGTGAGCGTGCCCGCTGCCGCGAGTTCCCCGGCGCCGCGGTGGCCGAGGCAGCGGGACTGCAGCCCCCGGGCCCTGGTCACTCCGGCGACCCAGCCCGCTGCCACCGGTGTCTCCCGGGGTCGTCGGCCGGTTCCAGCGCCAGTGCCGCCGCCCGGTCGGCCAGCGCGGGCATCCGCTCGCGGGCCCGGCTGCGGATCCGGGCCGCGGCCCGCTCCGCCCCGGCGGCCAGCTCGGCCGCCTGGGCCGCCGCCGCGTGCCCGGCCGCGGCGGCGGCATCGGCGCGGACCTGCGGCGCCCGGGCGTGGGCGAGTTCGAGGATCCGGGCCGCGTTCCGGGCGGCCTCCTGCCGGATGCGTTCGGCCTCCGCCGCCGCCTCCGCCCGGATGGCCGCCGCCTCGGCCTGGGCCTGCGCCAGCCCGTCGAGCGGCTGCTCCAGCTCCGCGGCGAGTTCGGCGGCCCGGTCGGCGGGCACGCCGGCCGTGGGTGCCCCGGGCGTGCCGGCCGGGCGGAACCGCGCGAGGAAGTCCCGGAACCGCACCATGCGAGCCCTCCAGCCGATCCGACTTCCCTTCCTCCAGCATCCGGCCGGTGCGCCGGGCTGTCGCCCCGGATTGGGCCGTCCGTCGGCAGCTTGGGGCCGACCGGCACAAGCGGCGACGGAGCACCGGGCCAAGACTCGAAGGTGGGGAGCACCACAGGGAGGCCCACACCATGAGCGAGCACGAGCACTTCTCCGCCGGGACGGAATCCCGCCGATCCGTTCCCGGCAAGGCCTGGAGCCCCGAGGAGCCGCAGCGGCAGGACATGCTGCTGCGCTACCTGGGCGCCGTCGCGGGCATCTCCGCCGCCCGGGCCAGGGAACCGGAACCGGCCCTGCCGGAGGCCACCGCCGTGCCGGACGTGCCCGGCCCCGCGCCGGTCCTGCGGGTGCGCGATGTCATGGACGTGCCGGCGGTCGCAGTGTCGGGCGACCTGCCGTTCACGGAGCTGGCCCGGATGCTGGCCCGCGAGCACGTGGGCGCGGTGCCGGTGGTCGACGCGAAGGACCGCGTCATCGGCGTGGTCTCGGAGTCCGATCTGCTGGCGAAGGCTGCCGTCGAGGCGATGGAGCATCCGTCCGGCCCGATCGACCGGCTGCGTGATCGCGGCTTGCAACAGAAGGCCCAGGGCGAGACGGCCGCCACCCTGATGACGGCACCCGCCACCACCGTCCGGCCCGGCACGACCGTCGCCGAGGCCGCCCTGACCGCCGCGCGCGGACGGCTCAAGCGGATGCCGGTCGCCGACTGGCAGGGGCGGCTCGTGGGTGTCGTGCGGCGGGCCGCGCTGCTGAGCGCCCTCGTCCGGAACGACGAGCACATCCGCGAGGAGATCACGTCCCGGATCCTCACCCGCGAGTTCCACCTTCCGCAGGGTGCGGTCGAGGTGACGGTCCGCAACGGTGTCGTCGACCTGGCCGGCCGGCTGGACCGGGAGAGCATTCCCCGGCTCCTGGCGGAGGTCCGGGACATGGACGACGTCACCGACGTGCTCGACCACCTCAGCGCGGCCTGAGTCGCGGGACGGCCCCCGTGCGATCCGCTGCCGTCACCGCAGTGCCCCGGCCCGCGACGCTGTTCGACCGCGTGGCCGAGTGGGAGACCCTCGCCGCCTTCGTCACCGACCCACGGCCCGGTCCGGCCGTCGGCATCGTGACCGGGCCCCGCCGCCAGGGCAAATCGTTCATCCTGCACGAACTGGCCCGGGCCACGGGCGGCTTCTGCTTCGGGGCTCAGGAGGCCACGGCGGCCGAATCCCTGCGCCACCTCGGCGACCAGCTGGCCCGCCACCTTGGCGCCCCGCGCCCGGAGTGCTGGGACACGTGGGCGCAGGCGCTCGAATCGCTCACCGCGCTCGGGGCCGTGCGGCCGACCACGGTCGTCCTCGACGGGTTCCCCGAACTCGTCCGGCAGAGTCCCACCCTGCCGGCCGAGCTCCACGCGGAGATCCGGCGGCTGGGCCGCGCGGACCGGCCCAACCGGGTGCGGCTGCTGCTCTGCGGCAGCGCGATGCCCGTGATGCACCGGCTCTTCGACGCCGCGACGACGCCCGCCGACCTCCAACTGGAGATCCGGCCACCAGACTTCCGCCAAGGGGCCCTGATGTGGAGCGCCCCCGACCCGCTGCTCGCACTGCGGGTGCACGCGGTCGTGGGCTCGAGTCCGGCGTTCTGCTACGCCCCCGGAGGCCAGGACACCCCCGCAGGCCCGGACGACTTCGACGACTGGGTGTGTCGGACCGTCCTCAACCCCCGGCTGCCGCTGTTCTGGAAGGCCGGGCACCTCATCGAGCAGGAACCCGACGGCTGGGACCGCGCCCTCTGCCACTCCGTGCTCGCCGCGCTCGCGGCTGGCTGTTCCACCCCGGGCGCGATCGGCCGCTGGCTGCGCGGTCCGGAGACCCACGTGCCGCACATGCTCGCCATGCTCAGGGACCGCGGTCTCGTCGCGGCCGTCCCGGACGCCTTCCGGCCCGGGCTGACGCACTACCAGATCACGGAACCACTGCTCGCCTTCGACCACACCGTCATCCGGCCGCACCGGGCCGCTTTCGAGCGCCAGGACCCCGCAGAGGTCTGGCGCTCGGCCCGCGTGGCCTTCGAACCCCCACTGCTGGAGCGGCACTTCGGCGAGTTGTGCCGGGAGTGGGCCGCCTGCTTCGCTGCGGCGAGCACCTTCGGCGCGAGGGCGCTGGTCACCGCCGCTCCCGGCTCCCTACCGGGGGTGCAGGACGCGGAGGTCGTGGTCCGCGACGAGGCCCGCGGCCGACCCGGTGCCCTGCTGTCGGTCGGGCTGGTCCGCTGGAACGAGGTCATGGACCTGGGCCACCTCCATGAACTCCAGCAGATCGTGGCGGCACTGGAGGCACACGGCGAGGACGTGAGCCGAGCCCGGCCCGCCTGCTACGGCGCGGCCGGCTTCGGCCCCGGGCTCCGCGCGGCGGAGAACCGAGGTGAGCTGATCCTCGTCGGTCCCGGTCGGCTCTACCACGAGGCCTGACCCGGCGGACGCTCGGGCGACCCGGCCTGACGGGTCTTTATTGCGGACTGACAACGCGCTGCAATGTCGTGGTGAACGAGAAGATCAAGCACCGCGGGCAGGATGTGTCGGGCCCGTTGCCCACTCTCGTCGCCGCACCGGCGAGCGGGCAGGGCCGCCGGCGCCGTCCGCCGATCCGTCCGGGGGCCACTTGTGGGGTGCGGACCGGCCCCGGCCAAGGGGGCCGGTCGGCCCTGCTACCCGGTCGGGGCCCCTTCCTACGGTGGTGGTGAGGCAGGTCGCACCACCCGATGGAGGACGTGATGACACCCGCCGGTGAACGCCTGGCAGCGGCGCTCGGGGCTGACGCCCTCGGGTCCGTCCCGACGCACGACCGGGGCTGATCGTGACCGGCCACGGCCCAGCCGCCCTCCGACCGGCCCCGTTGGGGACCGGAGAGGAATCCCCCGATCCGCGCGAGCCCATCAGCCTCATCTTCCGCGATCTCAGGACCTCCCCCGACGGCCTCACCGAGCGCGAGGCCGCCCGACGGCAGACCGTGTACGGGCCCAACGCGCTCGCGCGTCGGGAGGGCCACCGCTGGCCGCACGAGCTGGCCCGCCAGTTCACCCATCCCCTGGCGTTGTTGCTGGCCTTCGCCGCCGTGTTGGCGGCCGTCAGCGGCGCTCCCAACCTGGCGGGCGCGATCGCGGGGGTGATCGCCCTGAACGCCCTGCTCGCCTTCGCGCAGGAGCGGCAGGCCGAGCGCGCCGTGGAGGCCTTGGCCGGCTTCCTGCCCGAGGAGGCGACGGTGATCCGGGGCGGCCTCCGCCGAGCGGTGCCGGCGACCGAGCTGGTGCCTGGCGATGTCCTGGTGGTGGAGGAGGGTGATCGGGTCTCGGCCGACGCCCGGCTGCTGTCGGGCGGGGTGGAGGTCGATCTCTCGGCCCTGACCGGCGAGTCCGCGCCGGTGTTCCGTTCCGCCGAGTTGACCGACGGTTCCGGTCCGCTCTTGGACGCCCGCGACCTGCTGTTCTCCGGCTCCGCGTGCACCGGTGGGCAGGCCCGGGCGGTGGTGACGGCGACGGGCATGCACACCGAGCTCGGCCGGATCGCCGCGCTCAGCCAGCGCACCCGGCGCGAGGAGAGCCCGCTGGAGCACCAGGTCAAGCGAGTTGCCCGGCTGATCGCCGTGATCGCCGTCGGGGTGGGGCTGGCGTTCCTGCCGATGGGCCTCGCGGCGGGACTCTCGCTGACCGCCGCGGTGGCCTTCGCCATCGGTCTGCTCGTCGCCAACGTGCCCGAGGGCCTGCTGCCGACGATCACCCTCGCGCTCGCCTCCGGGGTGCGCGACCTCGCCCGGCGCGGCGCGGTGGTCAAGCGGCTGTCCGCTGTGGAGACCCTCGGCTCCACCACGGTGATCTGCACCGACAAGACCGGCACGCTGACCGAGAACCGGATGCGGGTCACGGAGGTGTGGACTCCCGGCACCAGGGCGAACGGAACCGGAATGGACGGGGCCGCCGAGTCGGATGAGGAGACCCTGCTGCTCGCCGACATCGCCGCCACCTGCACCACCGCCGATCCGGCTGCGGGGCACGGCGACCCCACCGAACTCGCCCTCCTCGACCTGGCCGCCCGCCTCGGTACCGAGCGCACGCCCGCGCGCCGGGACGGCGAGCGCCGGGCGTTGTTCCGCTTCGACCCGCACGTCAAGCTGATGACCACCGCCGACGCCCGCGAGGGCGTGGTCGTCCTGCACACCAAGGGCGCCCCGGAGGAGGTGCTCACCCACGCGACCCACCTGCTCGACCACGGCACCGCACGGCCGCTCATCCCGTCCGACCGGACCGAGGTGGTCCACGCCGTCGGCCGACTGGCAGCGCGCGGACTGCGCGTCCTCGCCGTGGCGCGCCGACCGCTCCCACCTGGTCAACCGCCTCCGGCCCGCCGCGAGGAGGCCGAGCACGACCTCTGCCTCGTCGGACTGGTCGCCATGGCCGACCCGCCCAGGCCCGAGGTGGCGCAGGCCATCCGGCAGGCCCACCGGGCCGGTATCACCGTGCACGTCGTCACCGGCGACAACGGACTGACCGCAGCCGCCGTCGCCGAGCAGGCCGGCATCGGCCACCGCGGCATGCGTATCGTCACCGGCACCGAGCTCGACGCGATGGGCGACGACCGCCTGGACGCCCTGCTGGCCCGTGGCGAGGAGGTGATCTTCGCCCGCACCTCGCCCGAGGCCAAGCTGCGGATCGCCGACGCGCTGCGGGCCGAGGGCCACACCGTCGCCATGACCGGGGACGGGGTCAACGACGCGCCCGCACTGCGACGTGCGGACATCGGCGTCGCCATGGGCCGCTCCGGCACCGAGGTCGCGCGGGAAGCCGCCACCATGGTGCTCACCGACGACAACTTCGCGACCATCGTGGCGGCCGTCGAGGAGGGGCGGCGCACCTACGACAACATCCGCAAGTTCATCGTCTACATCTTCACCCACGCCGTGCCGGAGGTCGTCCCCTTCCTGGCCTTCGCGCTCGCCGGCGGTGCCGTACCGCTCCCGTTGACGGTCATGCAGATCCTCGCCATCGACCTCGGCACCGACACCCTCCCGGCCCTCGCCCTCGGCCGCGAGCGCGCCGAGCCGGGGCTGATGGACCGCCCGCCCCGGCCACGCTCGGAGCGGGTGATCCGGCCGGCCATGCTCGCCCGGGCCTGGGGTTTCCTCGGCCTGATCTCCGCCGCGCTGGTCATGGGCGGCTACTTCCTCACTCTCGGCCTGGCCGGCTGGCACCCCGGCGACCCGACCAGCCCGGGCGCCGCGCTGCACGTGCCGTACCAGGAGGCCACCACGGTCGCCTGGCTGGGCATCGTCGCCTGCCAGATAGGCACCGCCTTCGCCGCCCGGACCGACCGGGCCCCGCTGCGCGCGATCGGCGTGTTCAGCAACCCGCAACTGCTCGGCGGCATCGGCTTCTCACTCGCGTTCGCCGCCGCAGTCGTCTACCTGCCCGCGCTGCACGGGGTGTTCGGCACGGCGGCCCTCTCCCCCACCCAACTGCTCATCGTGGCGCCGTTCCCGTTCCTGGTCTGGGGCGCGGACGAACTGCGGCGGGCGGTCGTCCGCCGCCGCACAGCCGCGCCGACGCCCGCTGCGCCGCCCTTGCCGGTGCCGGCCGCCGCCGAGCAGGCCCCTCACCACCCGCTCCCCGTTCTGCTCGCCCGGCACGGCTGGAGCGCCCACCGACTCACCCACGTTCTCGGCGTCGGCGAGCACGCGGCTACCGAGATCGTCGCGCACGCCCACCGGATCGCCGCCCAGCACGGACACCGGGCGGGGTGACCTCCTGCTCCGGCGCCGGCTCCGCTGTCCGGCGCCTGGTGGCCGCCCTCGTCCGGACTTCCGCAACCTCCTTCCGATAGCGTGGTGATCGCGCGCGGCGCCGCCGCCTACGGCGCGCGCAGGGTACTCGCCCGCACCTGAACGTCCGGCGAGCGGCGGAGCCGGTCCGGTTCCGTTCCGTCCCTGCTCGGCCGACCCGGCCAGCTGGGTCGAACGGCCCTGGAGGAACGACCGACCGGACCGGTTCCCGGGGGCCTGCGGCACTGCCCCGCAACGCCGCGCCGGAGCACAGTGGGCAGCGACGGAGCCCCCGGCGCGTCCGGCGCCGCCGGGCCACAGCGTCTGGAGGACGCCATGCGCCGTGTCATCCGCTTCCGCGACCTCGGCCGGGAGGACGTCGCCCTGGTCGGCGGCAAGAACGCCTCGCTGGGTGAGCTGATCAACGGCCTGGGCCTCGCCGGGGTCCGGGTGCCCGACGGCTTCGCCACCACGGCCGACGCGTACCGCGAGCTGCTCGACACCGGGGGCCTCCGCGAACTGATCGCCGAGCAGGTCGACCGGCTGCACGACGGCGCCCCGCTGGCCGAGGTCGGCGCCGCGATCCGGTCCGCCGTCCTGGCCACTCCCCTGCCGCCCGCGCTCAAACGCGACGTCGTGGAGGCGTACGGTCAACTCGCCCGCGAGGCCGGTCGGGAGAATCCCGATGTCGCCGTGCGTAGCAGCGCCACGGCCGAGGACCTGCCCGAGGCGAGCTTCGCGGGCCAGCAGGAGACCTTTCTCAACGTCCGGGGCACCGATGCCATGCTGGACGCCTGCCGCCGCTGCTTCGCCTCGCTGTTCACCGACCGGGCGATCGACTACCGGGAGCGAATGGGCTTCGACCACCTCGCCCTGGCCCTGTCGGTCGGCGTCCAGCTCATGGTGCGCTCCGATCTCGCGGGCGCGGGAGTGGCGTTCACCCTCGACACCGACACCGGCTTCCCGAGGGTGGTGGTCATCAGCGCCGCGTGGGGGCTGGGCGAGACGGTGGTCAGCGGCCAGGTGGACCCTGACGAGTACACCGTGTTCAAGCCCATGCTCAAGGACCACCGGCTCGACCCGGTGGTCCACGTCCGGCTCGGCGCCAAGCGCCGCAAGGCCGTGTACGCCGAGAACGGCTCGACGACGACCGTCGACACCGACTCCCGCGAACGGATGCGCCCGGTGCTCGGCCAGGGCGACATCCGCACGCTCGCCGAGTGGGCGGTGGCGGTGGAGGAGCACTACGGCTGCCCGATGGACCTGGAGTGGGCCAAGGACGGGATCAGCGGGCAGCTGTTCCTCGTCCAGGCCCGGCCGGAGACCGTGCAGTCCCGCCGCCGAGGCGAGGTGCTGCGCCGGTTCCGGCTGACCGGCACGGGCGACCGCCTGGTGGACGGCATCGCCGTCGGCGAGGCGATCGGGGCCGGGCCGGTGTGCTCGCTGGCCGAGCCGGCCGGGCTGGAACGCTTCCCGCAGGGCGCGGTCCTGGTCACGGCGATCACCGACCCGGATTGGGAGCCGCTGATGAAGCGCGCCTCCGCCATCGTGACCGACCACGGCGGGCGCACCTCGCACGCCGCGATCGTCAGCCGCGAGCTGGGAGTGCCGGCGGTGGTCGGCACCGGGTCGGCCACCGCCGTGCTGACGGACGGGCAGGAGGTGACGGTCTCCTGTGCCGAGGGCGCGGACGGCCACGTCTACGCGGGCCGGGTCGACTACGAGGCGACCGAGACCGACCTCGGCTCGCTGCCCGTCACCCGGACGAAGGTGATGCTCAACCTGGCCGACCCCGGCGCCGCGTTCCGCTGGTGGCGTCTGCCGGCGGACGGCGTGGGCCTGGCCCGTACCGAGTTCGTGGTCGCCCACCAGGTGCGCGTCCACCCGATGGCGCTGGTCCACCCCGAGAGGTTGTCGGCCGAGGACCGGCGGCTCGTCGACGAGCTGACCTACGACTACCCGGACCAGAGCGACTACTTCGTCGACCGACTCGCCCACGGCGTGGCCCGGATCGCCGCCTCCCGCTGGCCGGACCCGGTGGTCGTGCGCACCAGCGACTTCAAGACCAACGAGTACGCTCGGCTGGTCGGCGGCACACCCTTCGAGCCCACCGAGGCCAACCCGATGATCGGCTGGCGCGGCGCGAGCCGCTACTACGACCCCGGCTACCGCGAGGGCTTCGCCCTGGAGTGCCGGGCGCTGCGCCGGGCCCGGGACGAACTCGGGCTCACCAACGTCGTCGTGATGATCCCGTTCTGCCGCACCCCGCACGAGGCCGACCAGGTCCTCGCGGTGATGGCCGACAACGGGCTCACCCGGGGCGCGAACGGCCTGCACGTGTACGTCATGGCGGAGATCCCCGCCAACATCCTGCTCGCCGAGCAGTTCGCCGAACGCTTCGACGGCTTCTCGATCGGCAGCAACGACCTCACCCAGCTCACCCTCGGCGTCGACCGTGACTCCGCCCTGCTCGCCCACCTCTTCGACGAGCGGAACCCGGCCGTCACCCGCAGCATCGAGAGCCTGATCGCCACCGCCCACGCGGCCGGCCGCCACGTCGGCCTCTGCGGCCAACGGCCGAGCAACGACCCGGAGTTCACCCGCTTCCTGGTGCAGGCCGGAATCGACTCGATCTCCGTCACCCCGGACAGCTTCGCCGCCGTCAAGCGCGCCGTGGCGGTCGCCGAGCGCGCATGACCGAGCGACTCAGTTGGCCCTTCCGGCGGCGTCGTGATGAGCGAGGCCTCCTCGGCGGTCACCGGGACGAACGGTTCCAGGACGGTGATGTGGAAACGCTTCAGGCACAGGTAGCGCTCGCCGGTGTCGGTGAGTCATGGCCCCGATGCCTCCGTCTGGTGTTCCTCCACCGCCCGGCGGACCTCGGCGACGGCACGCGGCACCGCGTCGGCGACGGCCGGGCTCAGGCCCTCGCCGATCGAGAATTCCGCGCCCTCCACCGCGACGACCAGCAGCTCGCGCGGCAGCTTCCCCAGGGCGGCCGCCAGCGCGACACCGTGGCCGAGGCCCAGTCCGTGGGTGCCGACCGCCGCCGCCTCGTCGGCGAGGGGGTCGGCGAGCAGGTGGTCGGCGTCCACGGTGACCCGGTGGATCCGGCCCGGCTCGCCCGGGTGGCCGTGCACCGCGTCGACCACGACGGCGAGATCGGCCCCCTCCCACAGCTCCATCAGCCGGGTGGGTTCGCCGTCGCACAGAGTGAGCCGGTCGACGGGAAGATCCTCGGCCGCGAGCTCCGCCAGGACGGATACGGCGGCGCCGTCGTCGTGACGGTACTC
>NZ_JBSFJV010000079.1:0-35567 GCF_053598235.1 Kitasatospora sp. NPDC001159 | reverse complement strand
TTACCTCGCCGGCCTCCACCTACGCGGCGCGATGATCTGGATCAAGGACCTCACCCGGAGTGCCACTTGATCACAACCAAATACGCACCCTAGGACGAGGACGGTGGGCTGGATCGGCCACCACGTGGACGTACGGCTTGTCGATCTCACGTGGGACGAGGCACATGGGGCCCTCCTTTGAGCTCCGTGATACGGACATCGCGTTCCGCGTGGACGCGTGGGGACGGGGCAGGTCGACAGGGCCCGTGCGGACGTTGGCGGTCCGTTCCAGTGCCCGCGCCCCTGTGCCGTGCCCCGACGGGCAGGCGGAGGCGGCAGCCAGCCGGGGCTACTTGCTCATGGGAACAGTGTTTTGTTTCCGAGAGTTTGACGAATTGTCACAACTAATCGAGCGGCTGTCTGGTGCTGGTAGAACCTATAGCCAGGTCCGGCTGTCCGATCCAGCGGGATGGCGGATCACACAGTGGCTCTGGTCACCGGCCGGGCCTCTAGAGTTTCCACAACCGGATGCCGGCCCCCGCGCACCAGGCGGGATCAGCGCCCCCGGACGTCTTTCCCCACCCTCTCCGCCCTGGCCGCCATCCCCCTGCCGCCAGGACCGTCGCACCGTCGCGCCCGGTCCGGAACGGCGCTGTCCACGCACCACCGGAGGTACCCATGCATGCGCACGGCGAGTCCGAAAACGCCACGCCCGGCTCCGTACCGGTCCATCCTGTCGATCAGGTGCCGCCCGCGCCACGGTTGGCGATCCTCGGTCTCCAGCACGTTGTCGTCATGTACGCAGGCGCTGTCGCCGTCCCGTTCATCGTGGGCAGCGCCCTCAAGCTCGACCTGCACACCATTGCCCTGCTGGTCAATGCGGACCTGCTGGTCGCCGGTATCGCGACGATCATTCAGGCGGTGGGCGTCTCCCGTGTCCTCGGTGTCCGGCTGCCGGTGGTGGCCGGTGCCACCTTCACCGTGGTCAGTCCGATGATCACCATCGCGGCCAGGCATGGACTGCCGACGGTCTACGGCGCGATGCTCGTCTCCGGCGTGTTCGGCCTGCTCATCGCGAAACCGTTCGCGAAGATGATCGAGTTCTTCCCGCCGCTGGTGGCGGGCACGGTCATCATGATCATCGGGCTCTCGCTGATCGGTCCGGGAGCGGGCATGATCGCCGGACACGACACCTCGGCCGCCGACTACGGGAAGCTGTCGCACATCGCCCTCGGCTTCGGCGTGATCGCGCTGATCGTGCTGTTCAGCCGGCTGCTGCGTGGCCTCCTGGGCCAGCTCGCGCCGTTGCTGGCGCTGGCCCTCGGCACGCTGGCCTCGATCCCGCTGCACCTGTTCGACCTGAGCGGGGTCCGCTCCGCGGGTTGGTTCGGCGTCGCCTCGCCGTTCCACTTCGGCGCGCCCCGGTTCGACGCGGCGGCGATCGTCTCGATGTGCGTCGTGCTGCTGGTGACCTACACCGAGTCCACCGCGGACATGCTCGCGGTGGCCGAGATGACCGGCAAGGAGCTGACCGACGCGGACATCGCGCGCGGCCTCGCCACCGACGGCCTGTCCGCCGTGCTCGGCGGCTGCATGAACTCCTTCCCCGACACCGCGTACGCGGAGAACGTCGGCCTGGTGCAGATGACGGGGGTGCGCAGCCGCTGGGTGGTCGCGGTGGCGGGCTGCTTCCTGCTGGTGATGGGCCTGGTGCCCAAGGCCGGTGCGCTGGTCGCGGCCGTTCCCGAGCCGGTGGTCGGCGGCGCGGCCCTGGTGATGTTCGCGATGGTCACCGCGGTCGGCGTGCAGACGCTGAGGAAGGTCGAGTTCAACGGCAATCACAACCTGCTGATCGTCGCGGTCTCGCTCGGCGTCGGCCTGCTACCGGCGGTCGCCACCGACCCATACGGCAACGAGGTGTTCTTCCAGCACTTCCCCGCATGGGCGCAGACCGTCTTCGGCAGCCCGATCACCCTGACGGTGATCCTCGCCTTCACCCTCAACCTGCTCTTCAACCACCTCAAGCTGTCGGCCCGTGGCTCCGCGGCGACCTCGGCCGCTTCTCCCGCCGCCACGGAGGAGGACCCGGTGCCAGTGCCGGAGGGCTGTTCGGCGTCATGCGCGCGGCGGATCACCCTGTCATCGCATACCTACTTCTGGGAGTCCCCGTATCCCGGTGTCTCCGCAGCGCGTGGCGGACAGTGCAGATGCGGCCGTCGTTCACGTTGAACTCGCCTTGTCGGGGGCCCCGCCGCAGTGGTTGTCGCGGGTCAGGACGGACCTGTCCGCCGGTGCGGCCAGGCAGCTCAGCAGGCCCTGGCCCGTGCGGCCTTCCCTGGCGCAGGCCGCCTCGGCCGCCTCCAGGTCGAAGCCGCCGCGAAAGACCGGCAGATTCAGCCAGGTGCCCGCGGCCAGGCGGCGGCTCGCCGTGGCGGGACTGGCGTTCGAGGCGATGGCCGACAGTACTGGCAAACTCCTCGATTCCACAGGAGAACTGATCGCCGGTCGGTCGCATCGGCTGAGGACACCGCTGACCGCGCCGCGTCCGGTCGGCGGGCACATTGGCGCAGCGCCCACCCGCGAGCGCGCGGCGACGACCGTCGAGCGTCCGGAGAGCGAGCCCGACTCCATCACCACTGAGGCCCGCAGGCCGCCGGTTCCCGGACGGATACCCCCGTCCGGGAACCGGCCGGACCTCTCTCGCGCCAGTACCACCCTCACCGAGCGCGCTGTCGACCGCATTGAGGAGTGGGCCCACCGGCCGATGCCCCGGCCGCGCCCGCCGAACCCGTCGCGTCCTATGTACGTCGCCCTGGTACATCCCGGCGGCGTCGTGGTGGGCCCGCACGGTGGTGGAGTCCACGCTGACCAGGGACAAGTCCAGCTCACCCCGCTTCGCGGCTTCCGCGATCAGCCCCTCCAGCGGGGCTTCGAAGACGCCAGCGTCCCTCCACTGCCGGAACCGGTTGGAGACGGTCGACCGGCGCCTAACTCCTGCGGCATCTCCCCGCTACTGCCCGCCCGTCCGGAATCGCCAGATCACGCCCTCGAACTGCTGCCGCAGCCGCTCCGGGTACGGCCGTACTCGTCGATCGGCAGGCACGGCTCGATGGACTCCCACTCTGCATCCGTCAGTTGCACTCGCGTCACACAAAACGATCCACCAGACCAGGGCCCGCCAGGAGGGTGAATCCCGCAGATTGATTACAATCAAATACGCGCCCCAGGTCGTTGTCGACTCGGTGTAAGTGGGCGGAGGGCGATCGCCAAGCATATCTATTTGATTATGTGATCATAAGTGGCAATTCGTTCGTAAATCACCCGTATGGATCGCGTGCAGATTTTTGATGTCGGCTAATATAAAGCCGAACCTCTTCCCTGGGAGAATGAGGGATGGGTCGTCGAAATCTACGATGCCTGTCGACGGGAAGGGAGTGTCAGGTCGTCGGAGATCGACGATCGCGAACCTGCCATATTTCCCCAAAGAAATAGGCCTTTAGATGACACTGAACATCTCTGGTGCGCTTAACTGGCGCGCAATTTCGACTTGGGTTGCGACGGTCGTGTTCATCGTCGCTGCCGCAATCACGACATCGCTGCTGCCGGCTCATGCCATTGCCACGGCCGTTCCCCTGGGGACGGCGAGCAGCTTCGCGGTTCTGGGTGGCCAGTCGGTCACCAACACCGGTCCCTCCGCCATCACCGGAGACCTCGGAGTGAGCCCGGGTTCGTCAATCACCGGGTTTCCGCCTGGTTTGGTGAGCGGGGCCATTCACCAGGCGGATGCGGTCGCGCTTCAGGCCCAGAATGATCTGACCACGGCGTACAACAACGCCGCGAGCCAGGCCACGAATGTCACCCTCACCTCCCCTGGAGACCTCGGTGGCCTGACGCTTGTTCCGGGTGTCTATACCGCCTCGTCTTCGATCGACCTCACGGGCACCCTCACGCTTGACGCGCAGGGCAACCCCAACGCCGTCTGGGTCTTCCAGGTCGGATCGACCCTGACGACGGCATCCGCCAGCCGTGTGCTCCTGATCAACGGTGCTGCGCCGTGCAACGTCTACTGGCAGATCGGAAGTTCTGCCACGCTGGGCACCAACACCACCTTCGTGGGCAACATCCTGGCACTGACCTCGATCGGGCTTAACACCAGCGCGAGCATCGATGGCCGCGCGCTGGCTCGCAACGGCTCCGTGACGCTGGACACCAACCGGATCACCCTGCCCAGCTGCCCAGCGAGCACCACTGGCGGTACCACTGCCGGTACCACCACTGCCGGTACCACCACTGCCGGTACCACCACTGCCGGTACCACCACTGCCGGTACCACTGGCAGCACCACGGGCGGTCTCCTGGGCGGTGTGCTTGGCGGTGTGCTGACAACGGGTGGCACGACAAGCGGCGTCCTGGGTGGCGCGGTCGCCGGCAACACCACTGGTAGTACCACGACGGGTGGCATCACCGGCGCTACCACGGGCGGTAACCACGGCGAGCATGGCGACCACGGCGAGCATGGCGACCACGGCGAGCATGGCGAGCATGGCGACCACGGCGAGCATGGCGACCACGGCGAGCATGGCGAGCATGGCGACCATGGCGACCATGGCGAGCATGGCGAGCACGGGTGTTCTCCGTGCGACGACAAGTGGGGAGAGCCCATGAACTCGTAGCTGATTCAAAGCCAGGTGGGCACCACGACAGGCGGGCCATGAGCAGAGGCCCTCGCGCGTGAATTCGGCTCGGGCGTGCGGCCTTCGGGGGCTGCCCCGAGGCGGTAGCCCGCTTGAGGAACACAGGACTGGTGGCGCGCGGCGGATCGTCATGGATCCTGTCGCGCGCCCCAAGACGCTCAAGGCATGCAGAGTCGAGGGAGCAGTCACAGTGGTAAGGACGGGGCCCAGTCGTGCGATGGGCGGCACAGAGCCCGTGAAGACGAAACAAGCGGGCCACCAACCGGCCGACGCCAGCATCCCCGTCGACGCAGTGCAGGGCGCCCAGCCGTCCGTCACGGAGCCCGGCGAGCAGCTTGCCGGCCTGTCAGGACTGTCGCGCCCGTTGGGGGCGGCCACGGTCGTCGCTGTGGCTCTGTGCCTGGCAACGTCCCTCGTCCACGTGTTTCTGGTATTTCTGTATGTAGCTCCCTCGAACCAACTGTCCCAGTACTACGACAGGCAGCTCAATGCGTGGATTTTCCCGTTGTTCGAGCAGAACTGGCGGCTGTTCGCACCGGACCCGGAGTCCGTGACCCGGCAGATTTCCGTGAGAACCGAGCGGACCTCAGCGGATGGTAACCGTGAGGTCAGTGACTGGTTCGACCTGACCGCCGTCGACGACTCCGACGTCGAGCACAACGTCTTCCCGAGTCATACAACGCAGAACATGCTGCGTCGATCCTGGATCGCTTATCTCGAAGCGTATGGAAGCGACGACCAGCCGCACTCCGAGCGGGCTGTGATGTTGCGGACATACCTTCGCAACATCGCGGTGGAGCGACTCGCCGTCCATCAGAACGTTACGTATGAGGCCGTCCAGTTGCGGGTGATTACTACGCCCATCGCGGCGCCCACCACGCCGGGCGGCCCGCGCCCGACTGCACCAGCCTCGGTCGACACCAGGTATCTGCCCTGGTGGAAGGTGGCATCCAATGGAAACTGAGCAGGCTCCAGTTCCGACGCTCCCTCCGCGCCACACGGCCCTGCGGAACGGTGACGCAGACAGCCAACGGATGTTCCGCCGAATCGGCGCGCTCAGCAGCGCCGTGACCGATCGACCGATGTCCCTGTACGCGGCGGCAGTGCTGCGCATCGGGTACGGCCTGCTCTACCTGGCCTTCCTGCTGAGGGAGTTCCCGCACCGCGACGAGATCTGGGGTCCTGGTTCGCCGTGGACGCCCGCCCTGGCGAGGCAACTGTTCGATCAGACCGGCTGGTTCAGCATTCTTACCCTATCTGACAGTCAGGCGTACTTCGAGATCTGCTATGCGACGGCTGTCGTCACGTCCGTACTGTTCGTCCTGGGCTGGCGGACCAGGATGGTGTCGATCCTGTTCGCGGTCGTGGTGACCTCGTTCCATGCGCGGGCCATCTTCATGACGGACGGGGGAGACAACCTCATCCTCCTCATGGCCGTGTACCTCTCCTTGACTGCTTGCGGCCGCCGCTGGTCCCTCGACGCGCGGAGGACACGCCTCGTGGCCTCAAGCAAGGCAGAGCACTCGGTGGCAGGTCCGAGAGCGCCCGGCTTCCGGTATCAACTCAGGGGCACACGCAAGCTATTGAGCACGGTGCTGCACAACTGTGCCATGGTCGTCATCGCGGCTCAGGTCTGCATCGTCTACGGATCCGCAGGCTTGTACAAGGCGCAGGGCGGCTCCTGGGAAAACGGGACTGCCCTCCACTACGTCATGAACCTCGACCTGTTCCGGCCCTGGCCCGCGTTGTCACTCATGGTGGACAGCCACCCCATCCTGATCGCCGTCATTACCTACATGACGGTGCTGTTGCAGGTGGCCTTCCCGTTCGTGCTGTTCGGCAGGCTGAAGTACATCGTCCTGACAATGCTGCTCGGGATGCACGTGGGCATTGCCGTTCTGATGGGTCTTCCGCTCTTCTCCGGAGCCATGATCGTCGCTGATGCCGTATTCCTGCCGGACCGCTTCTACACATTCCTGGGACAACTGTGGCGGCGCACCTTTCAACGGGCAGCTGCCGCAGGAGCAGCGGAACCATCCCAGAGGGAGAGCCCAGTCGTACCGGCGCAGCCCGGATCGGCCGGCTGAGGCCAAGATGCGCGAGGAACTGTTCCAGCCGTGGACGGAGACGAGATGAGCGGCGCGGCCGGCAGCACAGAACCGGTGCTGGCGTATGACGGGGACTGCGGCTTCTGCCAAGTCGCGATCGATCGGATCCGCCGGCTGGCCGGTCCGCAGATCGAAGCCGTACCGTGGCAGGTTCTGCCGGAGCGGCTCACCGCCCCGCACCTGGCGCGGCTGGACCGGGAGGTGCTCCTCTTTCACAACGGCGCGGTCCGCGCGGGCGGGGCAGACGCGTTGGCTCGATTCGTCGGATCCTCATCGGCCCGCCGGTACCAACTGGCGGCCGCCGCAGCCGGTCTGCCCGGCGTGCGAACCTGTGCCCGTCAGGTCTACGCCCTGGTGGCGAAGAACAGGCGGCACATGCGCGGCAGGACGGTCTCCTGCGCCATGCCCCGGCCCTGAGTCACCCCGGCACGAACACATTGGCCCTTCGCGGGGCGTGCCTTGAGGTCGCTGTCCTCGGACCGGGCTGGGGCACCGGCTTGATCGAGGAACTCCGGGAGATGGCGGTGAGCTTCTCAGAGTCCGCCGAGGTCGAAGACCAGGATCGTCTGGTCACTCCCCTTGTCCAGCCCGTACGCGAGGGCCGCGGCGGTCGGCTCGTTGACGGTGCGCAGCACCTTCAGCCCGGCGATCTCCCCGGCTTCCTTGGTGGCGGTGCGCTGGGAGTCGTTGAAGTAGGCGGGGACGGTGACGACGGCGTCGGTGACGTCTTCGCCGAGGTAGGCCTCGGCGTCGCGCTTGAGCTTCTGCAGTACACGGGCGGAGATCTCCTGCGCGGTGTACCGCTTTCCCTCGACGTCGCCGGTGTCGGGGAAGCGCCAGTGCGGGTCGCCCACGTGGCGTTTGACGGAACGGGCGGTGCGGTCCACGTTCGTGACGGCCTGGCGTTTGGCGACTTCGCCGACCAGCACGTCGCCGCCCTTGGCGAACGCCACGACTGACGGGGTGGTACGCGCCCCTTCCGCGTTGGGGATGACGGTGGGCTCGCCGCCCTCCAGGACACAGACGACGGAGTTCGTGGTGCCCAGATCGATACCGACGGAGCGAGCCATCGCCGGGCCTCCTCCCGCACGAGCGGATTCCTGGGCCAACCCCCCTCTTCCTCACTCGTAAAACGTGAGTTGCTCGGTGTCAAGGGCTGACGGGAGTCCCATTGGCGGGGGCCCGCGCCGGACCGCTGGGGCGACGGCCTGCGCTGTTCATACGGTAGGAGTGTCGGGCCGCCCGCCGTGGGGCGGGAGGGGCTCGAACGCTCGGTGGTGAGGAGGTTCGCCATGGCTTCCGTACTGCGGTACGCGATCGCCCTGCCTGGCGCTTTCGTGGTGCGCGCTCTCTCCCACGTCCTGAAGGAGAAGCGGGGCGGGCGCACGCGCGACGACGCCACCCTGTTCCTGATTGAGTGGCGCTGAGGCGCCGACATCCCGCCGCGGCTCTCCTGACCGGTCGGATCGGCCCGGCGCGGGCGGAGTACCGTGGGGATATCGGGGCGGCCCGGCCGCCGCTCCCCAGTGGTCGGCCCTCGCTCAGTCGGCGTGCCAGGCGGCGCTCACCGCCCCGCGCCCGGCGCGCAGTCCAGCTCGTAGCGGGCGAAGACGGCCGCCGATGGATAGTCGAGACCCAGGACGACGACGGCCGCTGGTCCCAGCAGGACAGCGCTCCCATGCCGAACCCCCTGGAATACGACACGTCACCCCAGCAGACGGCGAACCATTTACGGGACGTGTTCGTCCGCATGCTCTCCAGACCCGTTCCCGGCCCCCGGGCGATCAGCGTCCGAGCCTGGGAGGGGCGGCAATCGGCCAGCGAGTCCCAGGCAGAGACCGAGTGGTCACGCGAGTAGCGGGACCAGCCGCGGCCAGGGGGGGCGCCGCATCACCGGTGTCTGCGTCGGACGTCCATCCGTGCGGGACGGCTCCGGCCATCGTCTGCGAGGTCGCCGAGAAGTAAGGCTTCATCTGGCTCCAGCGGGGCGCATGTCCGGGCGATGTCTGTGTCCGGCCTGCATGATCCGTGGTGCCGACGGCGGGAAGTCGGGGCCGGCGGCGAACGGCATGGTGTCGTCCGCTGCTGATCGTTGTCACCCGTCGGCCCGTAGGTCTGCGGTTGGCACACCCGCAGCTGTCAGGAGATCGGTGCCGGTTCGCGTGTTGACCGGGTCGGACGCCGCTGTCATCAGCCACTCGGCGGCGGAGGCCTCGGCCTCGGGGGGAATCACCAGGAGCTCCAGGCGCAGAGGGATGAAGGAGCACACCACCACCTCGTCCGCGTCCTGTTCCTGTTCGAACCACCCGACGTGGATGACGTGGCCTGCGACCGGGACCCGGTGTGGGATGACCGGCCAGTGCGTCGGATTCACGGTGACACGGGTGACCCTCCCCCATTTGGGGTCCAGTGCTGCCGCCAGCGGGGGCAGCTCGCGCAGGAGGTCGTGCGAGCGCGGCCACCAGGCCCCGTCCAGCCGACCTCGGGTGGCGCCCTCGGGTGTCAGTGAGAGCCGGACCGGCGGTTCTGGCCCCGGTGGCTGGGCAGCGGTGGGATCGGAGGTCGTGGTCATGTCGAACACCTGCCTCGGGCTCATTGTGGACGGCCTGGTGCTGGCGCCGGGGCACCGCAGCACTCCGCAGGCCGTGGGCGGTGAACTCTTCTACCGTATAACCCGGCCACAGCCCTGGCCTCCGGGGGCAAGGCACGGGGCGGTCGGTGAGCAAGCGGTCGCTTCGGCGAGATGCGGGCGACGGCCTGGACTACGCCCGCAACGATGACATCCTGCATCTGGCCGTGATCGACGCGATGCGCCACGGCTTGAAGCGCCGACGTCCTGACGACCGTCGCCCTGGGCGCCTACCGGCATGCCAGGCGCGCCGATGTCGGGGCTCACTGAATCCTTACGACCGGTCCACCACGGCCCTGTGCTCCCTCCATGCAATTCAGCCATGGGCACCTCAGTTCTGTGTAGCAGTCCTCTTCCTCGGCTGGCTTCCTCGCCTTGCCGCCACGTAGATCGGCACGCGTCTCACCGACGTTTCCCTGATCCAGAATTTCACCGGCTCTCACCCTGCGGCACCTCAGTCGGGATAGATCTTGTCGCCGTGGGGTGCGGCGCAGGGTATCCCTCGAGCGACTTTTCTGGCCAAACGTCACGCGTGGGAATTTTTGAATAATGATTTATGTGCATGGAGGCCTCGAATTCGCGTAGTGCGGAGTATTCTGGACAGTGTCGGGATAAGTTGCCGGTGGGACGATCGCGAGGAGGCGAATATGCAGATCAGTGAGGCAGGATCCCTGACTGTGCGACTCGTGATCGCAAAAATGGCCGCCCTTTCGGCGGGAAGATCATAGGGTGACGGGGGCGGGGGCTCGCAGGGTTGGATCCTGTTGCCTCGGCCGGCGTTACGTTTGTACAGGCCGGAAAGGCGGTCGCCGCAGTGATGCGGGGACTGCCTTTTTGGGGCGCAGGGGGTCCTCTCATTCAGCGCGTTGCGCAGGGTGGAAACGGCCCGGTAGACGGTGACCCTGCCCCGCTTGGCCTCCAGCTGGGCAGTGACCCAGTCGTCGATGTGCTTCGGCCGCAGATCGAGCAGCCGGAGGCGGCCGAACGCGGGGATGAGGTCACGCTCGACACACGTCGCGTAGCCGGCGTACGTGTTCGGCGCGAGATGCGGCTTCCTCGTGGCCGGCTCCCGCGCGAGATCGACCGCATACGTCCACGTTCCGTGCTTGATGTCCCCAGCCAGCCGCGGGCACCACGGCCCCAGCTGCTTCCTGTTCCCATCCTGGCACCCGCACCGCCGGTAGACGCGGCCCCGCTGCGCACGCTGTCCCATGAGTTTCTCCTTCTTGGACTCAGGTGATCCCGGGTCCAAGGCTCGCCGTCCCGTCGGGCGTGTCGGCAGAGCGCGTGGGGCGGTGCGCGAGGCACGTCAGAGCCAATCGGCGAAGACGCGCTCAAGACGACACACCGCCCGGAACACAATCCGTAGCCAGCGGGTGGTCGACCTTGATCTGCACGCAGCGACCCGGAGGGTCAGCGGCAATGTGTAGCGAGCTGCTGCCCGCTGTCGACGGCGCATGCTGAAGGTCCGCCAGATTGCTGTCACTCGCCGTGGCTGGGGCCGGTCCATGACCCCGGGGACCACTTGGGGACCAGCTTGGGACCGCACGCGATGAGCGCTCATGAGCGCCGGTGGGTCAAAACGGACGCTTGTGTGTGAAGTGAGAACTGGCGGAACGTCAGGTCGCCTTGCCGGAGCGCTGGTCCGAAGTTTCCAACTCATGTGTACCTCAGTCCAGTTGAGCAGTGAAAAGCCAGAGCAGCGACGCGGCCCGTGGCTGTCACGCCCCGAGGACAGTCGTTGAGGCGGACGTTGTACGCGGGCGCGCTCTGACCTCCTGGCCCAGTGTGCGTACCGACCTCGTCAACGCTGGCGCCCACTGGGTCGACGAGGAGGCCCACATCTGCGCCGACGGGCCGAATGTGCTCATCACCAGCCGGAAGCCGGCCGACCTGCCCGCCTTTACGGAGGCTTTGGTGACCGTCGTCGCCAAGGCCAAGGCGTAGCCGACTCCTCCGCCACAGGTCCTTTCGCCCTTACGAGGCGGAACGGTGGGAGATTGGCAGGCACCTGTCACCACCGGCACTCGCCGAGCCGCCTCGGCGCGATTGTCATACGGTCGAGATGAGGCATGAATCCGACGGAGGCCGCAATGGCGAGATACAGATGGCGAGTGCGCGTGCTCTCGGCAGAGGGCAACGAAACGGTCACACAGCCAGCTCTGCCGTACACGGACCATTTCGATGGGTCCGCTCAGGAGTACGCCGACTTCCTGGTCGGCAGGGCTCTGAAGCAAGGCCGGGACGATGCGGGGCCGACGCGTGCCGTGCGTGTTGTTGCCGATGTCTGGGAGCCGGACGGCCAGGGGCGCCCCGAGGGGCACGCTGGGTGGCCGCAGTAGCAGGCCGCTGGCGGGAGAGCCACCATCTCGCACTACCTGGGGGGCACTGTATCGCCCGGTTGAGTGGGTCGACAGGCTGGGCAGCACCCGGACGTCCCCCTGCGCTTTCCACGGCACTGCTCACAGGCGTGGCGGTGTAGCGGGCTCGCCCCAGGTGATGCGTTCTACAGCGTGCGGCGGGAACGACACCCGAGATCCGTCCTTCTCGGTAACGTGCACCCATCCGCGCTCGTCGATACGGACAATGCCCTCGACCGACTCGCCGAGCGCAACGCCAGGGCTGACGTAGCCCGCCCCATGGGCCAGATGCACTGTTCCGGGGTTCGCTTCAAGGCTTGCCATGACCCGATTGTCCAAGCTCGATCCCGGGCCCACCACCGGAGCCCTGTCACGCCGCCTACCCGTCCGGCCTCCAGGGCCGCCCAAGGGGCCTGGTGCGCAACTTCGTGCCCTCGCCGGCCCGGTAACTGTGCTGTTGTGCCCGCGGTCACGGCCAGATGCAGGATTTCGTCGTTGAAGGCGTCGTCCAGGCTGTCACCGGCGACGTTGTAGGCGGGTTCCAGGATTCCGGCGAGTGCGACCTGCGGGGTGTTCATCGCCAGCGGGCGGCGTCCGCATGACCTGGCCGTGGTCCTGGAGGAGGATCGAGACGTCCCGGCCACCGATCGCGTGCACCTCTTCGGCCACCGGCGGAGCGATGAGCTGGGGCGGCACCTCGTGAGCCCGGTCCGGCAGATGCCCCGGCAGTCGCTCGCCGAGCCCTTCCGACCGGTCCGCCGCAGTCGTGCGTTTCTTCCGTGCGAACTCCGCCACGGGCACCGCGGTTTGCCCGTAGCAGTCCGCTCCCTCGGCCGGCTTCCTCGCCTTGCCTCCACGTGGATGGGCGTACGACTCACCGGCACTTCCCCTGTCCCGGCACGGCACCGTCCCTCACCCCGCGACACCTCGGCCGGGATGGATCCTGTGGCCGTGGGGTGCGCGCAAGAAATCTCGGGTGGCTATTCTGGTCAGACGTCATGCGGGGGAATTTTCAAATACTCACTCATGTGTACGGCAGGCTCGAATTCTCGCAATGCGGAGTATCCTGGAAGGTGCCGGTAGGAGTTACCGGTAGGACGATCGCGAGGAGGCGAATATGAAGATCACTGAGGCAGGATCCCTGGCTCTGCGACTCGTGATCGAGAAAATGTCCGCCTTTTCGGCGGGAAGATCATAGGGTGAACGGGGATCAGGGGGGCGTAGATTCAGATCCTGCTGCCCTGGTCGGCGCTACGTTTGCGCAGGCCGGAAGGCCGTTCCCCGCAGCGATGCGGGGAACGGCCTTTCTGGGGCTGTGGCCGTGTGTCATGGTTCGGCGGAGGATGCGTTGTGCCGGCGTCTGGTGGTGGTGAAGTAGGCGGCGCGGCGGCGCAGGTGACGGCGACTGCTGTAACGGGGCGCACCCGGCACGGCGGGTGCGGCGCCGTAGAAGATCCGTTTGCCGACCTCTACCAGGGCGAGGTAGCCGATGACCATGCCGACGAGTGCGGCGAAGAACGCGCCCGGCAGGGGGTGGAAGCCGAGTGTGGCGGCCACGGGCGTGGCGGGGATGAGCGTGCCGACGGTGACGACACCGAGGGCCGCGAGGGTGAGCGGCAGGCTGGGGTGGCTGCGGAAGAACGGGATGCGGCGGGTGCGGATCGCGAAGATGACCAGGGTCTGGGTGGCCAGGGACTCGACGAACCAGCCGGAGCGGAACTGCTCGGGTCCGGAGTGGAAGACCCCGAGCATCACCCCGAAGGTGAGGAAGTCGAAGACCGAGCTGAACGGACCGAAGTAGAGCATGAAGCGGCGGATGAAGCCGATGTCCCAGTGCGAGGGGCGGCGGAGCTGCTCCTCGTCGGCGTTGTCGGTGGGGATGGCCAGCTGGCTGGTGTCGTACAGCAGGTTGTTGAGCAGGATCTGGGACGGAAGCATCGGCAGGAAGGGCAGGAACAGCGAGGCGCCGGCGGCGGAGGCCATGTTGCCGAAGTTGCTGGAGGTGCCCATCAGCACGTATTTGATGGTGTTGGCGAAGATCCTCCGCCCTTCGGCGACGCCGTCGGCGAGTACGTTGAGGTCCTTTTCCAGCAGGATGACGTCGGCGGCGTCCTTGGCGACGTCGGTGGCCGAGTCGACCGAGATTCCCACGTCGGCCGCGTGCAGGGCGAGTGCGTCGTTGACGCCGTCGCCGAGGAAGGCGACCCCGCGGCCGCCGTGCCGTTGGGCGTGCACGATGCGGGCCTTGTCCTCCGGGGTGACCCGGGCGAAGACGGTGGTGTGTGCGATGGCTGCGGCGAGTTGGGGTTCGTCGAGTGCGTCGAGGTCGGTGCCGGTCAGCGCACCGCCCTCGGCCAGCCCCAGGTCGCGGCAGATCTTGGCGGCGACGGCGGGGTTGTCGCCGGTGACGACCTTCACCGAGATGCCGAGGTCGGCCAGCCGGCGCAGGGCTTCGGCGGCGTCGTGTTTGGGCGGGTCCAGGAACACGAGCAGCCCCAGAAGGCGCAGGTCGTGTTCGTCCGCGGGCTGCGGCGGGCCGCTGCCGTCGGCGGGGCGGGTGGCCACGGCGACGACCCGGTTGCCGGCGGTGAACTCGGCCGCCAGGGCGTCGTGGGCTGCGGCCGGTACGTCGGAGCAGCGGTCGAGGACGCTCTCCGGTGCCCCCTTGGTCACCAGGGTCACCTGGCCGGCCGTGTCGCGGACGAGGACGGTGACCATGCGGCGCTCGTGGTCGAAAGGGAGTACCCCCAGCCGGGTGTAGCCCGCCGGTGCGGTCCGCTCGCCGACGGCGGCCGGGGACTGCCACAGCGCTTGGTCGAGGGGGTTCCCGCCGATGGACTGCCCGTCCGGTGTGGTGTTCTCGGTGCACAGCAGTCCCCAGCGCAGCACCGTGTCAGGGGTGCTGTCGCCGGCCGGCACGGCGCGCATGTAGTGGATGCGGCCCTGCGTGAGGGTGCCGGTCTTGTCGGTGAACAGAACGTCGACGTCGCCGAGGTCCTCGATGCACACCAGCCGTTTGACCAGCACCTTGCGGCGGCTCATCCGCCGGGATCCGGCGGCGAGGCTGGTGGAGACGACAGCAGGCAGCAGCTGCGGGGTGATGCCGACCGCGATCGCCAGTGAGAACAGCAGCGCGTCGATGATCGGTTTGTGCAGGACCACGTTGATCACGAAGATCGACGTGGTCAGCGCGCCCGCGACGTACACCAGAAGCATGGAGAAGCGGCGCAGCCCGACCTGGAACTCGGTGTCGAGCAGGTGCGTGCTCAGTCCCGCGGCGATCCTGCCGAACTCGGTACGGGCGCCGGTGGCCACCACGATCCCGCTTCCGCTGCCGGCTCGTACCACAGTGCCCATCAGTGCGCACCCGGACAGCTCCGCCAGGGGCGTTCCCGCAGGCACGGGGGCGGTGTGCTTGTCGACGGGCAGCGATTCGCCGGTCAGGACCGACTCGTCGCATTCCAGGCCCGCGACGTCGAACAGCCGTATGTCGGCCGGGACGATGTCCCCCAGGCGCAGCTCGACCACGTCGCCGGGGACCAGCTCAGTGACGTCCACCGAGCCGGGGCGCCCGTCGCGGATGACCACCGTCCGGTGGCGGATCTGGGAGTGCAGGGCCTCGGCGGCCTTCTCCGCCCGGTACTCGTTGACGAAGCCGAGCCCGACCGACACGCCCACGATCAGACCGATGATGACGGCGTCACTGCGCTCACCGACCAGGTAGGAGGCGACGGCGGCGATCAGGAGCAGAGCGAGCAGCGGGGACCGCAGCTGGTGCCAGAGCACGGGAAGGAACCGAGTCCGGTGCGAGGCGACCGCATTCGGGCCGAACTGCGCCTGCCGCCGTGCGACCTCCCCGCTGGGCAGGCCCCGGTCGGTGGCCACGCCGAACTCCTGCAGCACGTCCGCGACGGGCAGCGCGGCCGCGGACACTGTCCCGGCCACGGAGCCGGTCGCATGCGCGGGCGCGGAGACCGTCATCGGCTTTCCCGGGCGGATCCTGAGGGCCGCTCCGGCCGGTTGCCGCAGCCGCCCTCAGAGCCGACGGCCGAACGGGACGCAGGCCGGGACCCGGACGTGGCGCACGGCGTGCCGCTCATCGATCTCACCCTCACCGCCTTGAGCCACGTGACGTCCGACAGGGAGCGCGGTCCGGCAGCCCCGGACACGCTCCGTGTCACCAGACTGCCATTGATCGATCACGAAGGAAACGCGGGGGATTGCCACGGCCCTGTAGCTGCCTCGCGCGCCGGAAGCGCCACTCGCACGGCATCGACGCCGCCGCTGCGACGGGGCGAGCGATGCCTGGATCGAACGTGATGATCCGATACGCAGTGGTGCTGGGGTGGGTCTTCTTGGCCTGGTTGAGGAGGCGTATTCCCAGCGCGTTCTCGGACAGGCGCGCGGCGCGTCCGCTCGGACGAAACGGTCGACCCGCGCCATCCCCCGACCCGGTTCGGACTCCAAGAAGGCCGTCGGGCTCGATCCCCGGCGTGCCGCAGTGACAACGAGGAGAACTCATGACAACCGGGCCAATGACCGTGCTCGTGGTCGGCGCGACGTGTCAGGGATGGTGCGCCCCGGCCTCCGTAGCGCACCCGTGGCGCCCCCTGCCAGCCGGTGGGCGCCACGGCAGGCGCGGCCTGAAGACCTGGCGGAGCGGTAGAAGCTCACGAGGGCGCTGAGCGGGTTGGCGGGCGGCGGCAAGGCCGCTGATCCCGGCGCCGACGACGATCACCCCGCTGCGGGGGCCGGACCTGACGGTGCTCCAGTCAGGCGCCGGGTGGATCCCCGGCGGAAACGGTGTGGACGCGGAAGGGCCACGCATCACCAGGAGCAGGTCAGGCCTCGGGGAACGGCGGTAACCCCTCTCTTCAGTACAATGAGGATGATACTGCAGAGGATACATTGAGGCGTCAATGTGTCAATAGAGGCATAGGGAGTTGGCTCGGCGATGCGTACCGACGCGATGGAGGTCCTGGATTCGGCGATCCCGGTCCTGGTCAAGGACCGGGCGGCGTCCATGCAGGTCATCGCCAAGCGAGCGGGTATCAGCCGGGCGACCCTGGTCCGCCTGTTTCCCACCCGGCAGCACCTGGTGCGGGCCATGGCTGCGAAGATCCTCGACGACTGCGACCGGGCCCTGTCCCGCGCCGAGGCCGACACCGCCCCCATGCAGCAGGTGCTCGCCGCCCTGGTCACCGACTACCCGCCGTTCGCCCAGCTGTGGAACCTCGTCTACGTCGAACCCGACGTCCTCGGGGTACCCGAAGCCAGCACCCGGGCCGACTCGATCTTCGACCGCACCGTCAAGTTCTTCAAGCGCGGCCAGAAGGCCGGACTGCTGCGCAACGACATGCCAGCCACCTGGCTGGCCTCGACCTTCTGCGGTCTGGCCGAGACCGCGTGGGAGCTGACCCTCGAAGGCGACATGGGCCCCCGCCAAGCTCCGGACTTCATCACGGCGATCCTCCTCCATGGCGCGGCCGCCTGACCACTCCCGGGGTCCGAAGCGAACGGCGCTCCCGATCCTCGAGTGCACGGGGGCGCCCGGCTGGCCGCGCCTGCGCGGCGAGGTTTGCGGTGGTGACGCCGCTGCCGACTGTGGTCTCCGGCCCGGTCGAGGCCCGACGAACGGTCCGGGGTGGCCGCGCTGCGCCGACTGTGCGGCATGCCGAGCGCGCCTGACCAAGGTGCTCGACCCTGCCGCGCGCTCTCGGCCCGGTCGGCTTCGATGTCCTTGGGCGGGCCGTGTGGGCGACGGCGGTGCCAGCGGGAAGGCCGGCGCGGAGATGCCGGCAAAGCCGGCCGGCCGTCAGGGCTGCGATGGCATCACCGGCATCGCCGTATCGGTGCGACGGGGTGGACACGTCAGGGGCTATATTGAGGCAACGATGTGCCAATGGAGGCATGGGGAGCTGGTTCGGCGATGCGTACTGACGCGATGGAGGTCCTGGATTCGGCGATCCCGGTTCTGGTCAAGGACCGGGCGGCGTCCATGCAGGTCATCGCCAAGCGAGCGGGTATCAGCCGGGCGACCCTGGTCCGCCTGTTTCCCACCCGGCAGCACCTGGTGCGGGCCATGGCTGCGAAGATCCTCGACGACTGCGACCGGGCCCTGTCCTGCGCCGGGGCCGACACCGCCCCCGTGCGACAGGTGCTCGCCGCCCTGGTCGCCGAATACCCGGCGTTCGCCCAGCTGTGGAATCTCGTCTATACCCGGCCCGACGTCCTCGGCGTTGCCGAGATCGGCGTACGGGCCGACGCGATCTTCGACCGGACCGTCGAGCTCTTCGAACGCGGCCAGGGCGTCGGGCTGTTACGGAAGGACATGCCGGCCACCTGGCTGGCCTCGACGTTCTACGGCCTCGCCGAGACCGCATGGGAGTTGACGATGGAGGGCTACATGGGTGCCCGCCAGGCTCCGGGCTTCATCCCTGCGATCCTGCTGTACGGTGCGGCCGCCTGACCGCGTCTCGGGGCTCATGCCGCGGGGCGTTTCAGGCCTTGGCCGAGGAGGGCGCCAGCTCGACCGGAGCCCCGCGCAGGACCGCGTAGACCACCGAGAACGCCACGATCGCCTCGGCCCACAGGAACGCCGTGTAGTCGAGCAGGCAGCCGATCGGCGGCGAGCCGGGAGCGGTGTTGCGGAAGCCGGCCAGCGCGAACAGGGTCGCCGCCATCCAGCCCAGTGCCGGCCACACCATCCCCTTGCGCGTCCGTCCGATCACCAGCGCCCCGGCCGCGACCGCCAGGGCCAGCGCCCACATCACCGCGAACATCAGCCAGACCATCGTGAACGTTCCCCGGGACCGCCTCATCTCGACGTCGAAACCCGGTGCCAGCCGGTCCCCGCCGACTTCGGCCTGCGCCGTGAACAACGGGTCGGAGTCGATCAGCTCCACCTCGGCCGGGACCGGCTTCCCGTCGACCGAGGCCGCGAAGTAGATCTCGGCCTTGTACCGGTCGAAGGGATAGTCGGCGAACTCACCGCTCTCCAGTTCCACCAGGAGGTCCTGCGCGCCGATCCGCTGTCCGGCCGGGAAGGTCAGCGTCCCGCGGGTGATGCCGGACGTGGCCACGGTGATGTCGCGCGCCGGGGCATCGCCTCCCGCGGCACTCAGCGCGCCGTGCGGCACTACGAGCACCCGCAGGTCCAGGTCGTCGCGTCCGGCGTTGACCCGCTGCACCGAGGCAGTGATCGAGAGCCGGTCCGCCACGTCGGCAGCCCCCGTGCTGATCCCACCTGGCTGGCTCTTCACATCGGCGCGGAAGGCCAGCAGCCCGACCCCGCACGCCACCGCACCACCACGACAGCGACAACAACCGCCCACGCAATCCCCGCTCGACCTCGCGGCAGCCGCCATCGATTCCTGAGCATCCGCCCAGTAAACCGGCCTGAACATCGAGCGCCCTGCGGAAACGCCGATCAACTCTCCGTGCCTCGGCTGGCGCGGCTCCGCGCGGTCCTGGTCAAACCGGCGTCGAGGAACCCACGCAACGCTCACCGCCGAGGACGTCGTCCACGGCACGCCGACCGGAACAGCGACGTGGGAGCATGCCCCTCATGCACCAACCCTCCGACCATCAGCCCGAGTCGCCGCATGTCGCCGGACACCCGCAGCCGTCTCTGTCCGAGGCGCTGCCGGGTCTGCCGGTCAGGCTGCCGAAGACCGTCGTCGCCCTCGCACCGACCGTCATCCTCCTGCTGGTGTTCGTCCCGCTTGCCCTGACCAACGGCGACACCCTCGGCCCCAGCCGCTCCGCCGCGCTCGACGCGACCCTGATCGCCATCGGCTCGCTCGCCCTCGCCTTCCGCCGACGGGCCCCCGTGGCGGTGGCCGTGCTCACCCTGTTGAGCGGTACGCTCCCGCTCGCCATCGCCCTCTACGAACTGGCCGCGCGGCGTGGCACCACCCGAACCCTCGCCGTGCTCGCCGTGTTCGCCGAGATCAGGCTGCTGATCCCGTTCGACTTCTCAGACTTCACCACGCTCTCCGCCTTCGCCGGCATCGTCGAGGACCCGCTCGTCTACGGCGTCGTCCCGCTCGCCCTCGGCGTGGCCGCCCACCAGCGCACCCGCGCCGTCGGCGTCCTCGTCGAACGCAACCGCCTGCTGGAAGAGGCCCACCAGTACGCCGAGGAGCGCGCCGCTGCCGCCGAACGCGCCCGCCTCGCAAGGGAGATGCACGATGTCGTCTCCAACCGGGTTTCCCTCATCACCCTGCACGCCGGCGCCGCCCAGGTCGCCCAGACCGACGATCCGGACGCAGTACGCCAGACCCTCGGTCTCATCCGTACCCTCGGCCTCCAGGCCCTCACCGAACTGCGCGGCCTGCTCGGCGTCCTCACCCCCGCCCCCGACCAGGTTCCCTCGCTGCGCGGCCTGCCTGCCCTGGTCGACGAATCCCGGCAGGCCGGCCTCACCGTCGACCTCATCGTCACCGGGCCACCACCCGGGCAGCCCGCACCTGGCCCCGCCGTCCAGTACGCCGCCTACCGGATCGTCCAGGAAGCACTCACCAACGCCCACAAGCACGCCCCGGACGCCGAGGTGACCGTCACCGTCGAAATCAACCGGGACGACCTGCACGTCGCCGTGGTCAATGCGCCCGGCGGCACCGGCGGCGAAACCGAACTGCCTTCCGGGGGCCACGGTCTCGACGGCATGCGCACCCGCGCCGACGACCTCGGCGGTACCCTCGGCGCCGGCCCTACCCCCGACGGCGGCTTCGCCGTCCACGCCCGCCTTCCGCTGGTCGGCTCGGAGGCGTGACACCGAGGTCGCCACCGTCGATCCGAGCCTCTTCAGCGATGGAATCACGACCGTCGCCCACAGCTGCCTGCGCGAACCCACCAGCCAGCCCTCAGTGCCTCTGTTGACACATCGGTGTATCAAAGTATCCTCTGTTGCATCGGCCTCGCTTCACTGGCGAGGCGGGTTGCCGCTGGTCGGCGTCCCACTCGGCGCACGCCGGTGGGCCGGCGAGCCGATGCCCGCCAAGGTGCGGGAGGCCGTCCCCGACCAGACGGGGTGCCCCTTTGGAGCCTGCACGGCTTCCTCGCCTACGGGCGGCCCGGCGAACGCAACGGAGCGTTCGGCGACACCCTCGTATCGGCCCGTGACAGAAAGCAGATCGGTCAACAGCCATGACGATGCATCGCCGGCACTTCCTGCGGAGCGTAGGCCTGGGACTGCCCAGCCTCGCCCTTCTCGCCTCCCTGTCCGCCTGCGACGACAGTGGGGACGGCGACAGTGCGGGTAGCGGGGGCAGCGCAGATGGGAACGGGATGCCGGGCCCGTCCGGGCGCAAGAAGGTGATCGTCGTCGGCGCCGGGATCAGCGGCCTGGGCGCTGCCCGGTACCTGGCTGACAAGGGGCACGAGGTGTCGGTGCTCGAAGCGCGCGACCGTATCGGCGGGCGGATCTGGACCAGCGAGAAGTGGTCCGGCACACCGCTCGATCTCGGCGCGTCGTGGATCCACGGCATCGACGGCAACCCGATCACCGATCTGGCCAGGAAGGCCGGCGCGAAGACCGCGGTGACCGACCTCGAAAGCGCCACCGACTACCTCGCAAGCGGCCAGGAGATCGAGGGCGCCCAGGCCCAGGCGCTCGATCGCTGGCGGAAGGCCACGGCCAACGCGCTGTCGTCCTTCCAGAAGAAGGACGACGACGACGCCTCGATCCGCAGCGTCGTCCAGAACGCTCTGGGCTGGTCGAAGCTCTCGGACAGCGACAAGGCCCTGGTCTCCTACGCGCTGAACGACTACGAGCACGAGTACTCGGGCAGCGTCGACCAGATGTCCGCCCTGTACTTCGACGACGACGCCAAGATCAAGGGCAAGGACGTCCTGTTCCCGGGCGGTTACCACCAGATCACCGACTACCTGGCCAAGGGACTGTCGGTGCAGACCGGGCAGGTCGTCAAGCAGATCGACTGGAACTCCGGCGGCGTGACGGTCACCACCGACAAGGGCACCTTCCAGGGCGACCACGTGGTGGTCACGCTGCCGCTGGGCGTCCTGCAGAGCGGGTCGGTCACGTTCGGTCCCGGCCTGCCCCAGGACAAGACCACTGCCATCGGCAAGCTCGGCACGGGTGTCCTCAACAAGTGCTACCTGCGCTTCCCCAAGGTGTTCTGGGCGGACACCGACTGGCTGGAGTACGTGCCCGACCTGGGCAAGTACGGACAGTGGGCCCAGTGGATCAACGTCGCCCGCCCCACCGGCCAGCCGGTGCTGCTCGGCTTCAACGCCGCCGACTTCGGCCGCACCATCGAGAGCTGGAGCGACACCCAGATCGTCGACAGCGCCATGAGCACCCTGAAGACCATCTACGGCGGCAACATCCCCCAGCCGACGGACTACCAGATCACCCGCTGGGCCTCGGACCCGTACGCGTGCGGCTCGTACTCGTTCACCAAGCTCGGCGCCACGTCCGACATGCGCAACCAACTCGCGGCCGCCGTGGACGGCCGGGTGCACTTCGCCGGCGAGGCGACGGACCGCAAGGACTACGCCACCGTCCACGGCGCCTACCGGTCGGGCCTGCGCGCGGCCAAGGAGATCGCCGGCTGACACCGCCAGCCGCGTGACGAATCCCCGGACTGTTCCCCGTCGTGTGGGCGGCGGGGAAGACAGCCGGGGTTCGTCCACCAGGACCCCGCCGGGCGCGACCCCTGACGCCCGCGGGACGGCAGCCCCCGCCGGTGCGTGCCCCCGAACGCACCGGCGGGGGCGTGCGGCGCGGCACCCCGCAGCCCCGAACGCGCCCTCATGACCGGCCGCGACACCCCACGCGACGGGTCGAACGCGCCCGCTCCAGGCAGTGACCGCGGCCGGACAGGACCCGCTGCGATTCCGGACATGGCACATGCCCGGGCTGCCCATCCCCCCGCCGCCCACCCGCACGACTTTGCTGGGAGCCCCCATGACCGCGCAGCCCTTCGGCGCCCCGTCTTCCTCGGCCTTCGGGGCACTGACTCCGGACGACCCCGGCGAGGTCGGCGGCTACCGTCTGTGCGCGCGGCTCGGCGCGGGCGGCATGGGCCGCGTGTACCTCGCGTACACCCTCGGCGGACGCCCGGTCGCGCTCAAGGTGGTCCGGCCCGAACTCGCGGAGGACCCCGAATTCCGGCACCGCTTCGCCCAGGAGGTCGCCAGCGCCCGCCGCATCCACAGCCTCTACACCGCCCAGGTGGTCGACGCGGGCACCGACGCAGCCTCCCCCTGGCTGGCGACCACGTTCGTGCCCGGCCCCTCCCTCGACCGGGTCGTCCAGCGCCATGGCCCGCTGCCCGAGCGCACCGTCCTGCTCCTGCTCGCCGGCGTCGCCGAGGCCCTGCAGGCGATCCACGCCGCGGGCGTCGTCCACCGCGACCTCAAGCCCGGCAACGTCCTGGTGGCCGCCGACGGCCCGCGCGTCATCGACTTCGGCATCGCCCGCGCCGCCGACGCGAGCCCGCTGACCGGCACGGGCCTGCGCATCGGCTCACCCGGTTTCATGGCCCCCGAGCAGGCCCTCGGACAGCCCGCCACCCCGGCCACCGACGTCTTCGCGCTCGGTGCCCTGATCGCCTTCATCGGCTCCGGCGTGTCCCCTTTCGGGGACGGGCCCGAGCCCACCGCGCTCTACCGGGCGGTCCATGAGGAACCCGACCTCTGCGCTCTGCCGCACGGGCTGCACGAACTGGTCCGGTACTGCCTGGCCAAGAACCCCGAGGAGCGGCCGGGCACAGCCTGGCTGGTCGAGGCCGCCCGCAGCCACCCCGCCACCGGCGGCGAACTCCGCTTCTCCGACGGCTGGTTGCCCCCGCAGGTCAGCGGCGAGCTGAACCGCCACACCGACCTGCCGGCCACACCCGCCCCGCCGGTCACCGCCCTCGATCAGGCCCTGGCCGAGGCCCCGACCGCCCGTGTCCTGTCTGCCCCGGGACCCACCCGGCTGCAGCCGGAGCACGTGCTTCCGGAACCGGTCCCCACGACCAGACGCAGAGCCGCGGCCACCGCGCGCCGGGGCGCCCGCACCGCACTCGTCACGACTGCCACCCTCATCATCGGCGCAGCAGCGGCCTTCTTCCTGCTCGACTACACCGAATACTTCGACGACACGCCCGAACAGAACACCGCCGCCACCAGCAGCCTCCCCCCGTCCGCCGCACCCACCCCCACCCCCGCCCCCACCCCCGCCTCCCCGTCCACGGCCCCCGGCTACACCGCCGTCTACACGAACCTCGAACTCACCTCGCCCGACCGCGACCACGAGTTCGACCTCAAGGCAGGGAAGGTCACCCAGGACACCTCCTCCTGGTACCTGGCCCGCCAGCCCGGCGCCTTCTACATCCCCGAGGACAGCGACGCCTACATCGCCCCGCCCGGCCCCCTCACGCTCCCCGACTGCCTCAAGGGCGTCGAAACGCAACCCACCTCCACCCTGTCCTTCACCACCCTGCGCGCCGACCGCACCTTCTGCGTCCGCTCCCACGACGCGCTGGACGTCGCCGTCATCCGCACCCTCACCACCGCCACGAACGACGGCCCGGTCAAGGTCTCCATCACCTACTACCACCACACCACCTGACCGCGTGCCCCGCCCGGCCCGCAGCCGAACCGCGGGGCAAGGCCGGGCCTGCGGGTCCTTTGCCATCCGGCCGCTTCGGGGCAGTGGGCGGCCCGTCGGAGGCTGTGGGCATCTCTCTTCCTGCACGTCGGCGAGCGCACTGGAGCACACGCCGGCGTTTCGCAGGAGTCCGTACACACATCGCAGATCGGTATACAGCCAATGACGATGCACAGGACGTGCTGTTCCCGGGCGGCTACCGGCAGATCACCGACCTGCTGGCCAAGGGGCTGACGGTGCGACGGTTGTGGACTGCTCGGCAGCAGACATCGGCGACTCCCTCGGCGGCGCGCACTGATGGGCTCCGCCGTTCGCGGAGTTGGCCCAGTGTGGAGCGCGCCGCTGCCGGCCAGGCAGGGGCAGCATGTAGCCGTGCCTGTTATGGAACTGACGCCATGTCAGTTGTGTGCATCGGCGTTTCCGGTGCGGGGAATGCGCGCACGGCACCGGCGCACACGGCGCGGACCCTGGTCGGCCGGCGGGTTGGCCCGCGCCCTTGCGCAGGGCTACGCCTCGGTGCCCGCGATCCGGCGGCGCCTGGCCATCGGGACGTAGAGCAGTGCGCAGGCGCCGACGGCGACGAGACAGTAGTTCACCGCCTTGGTGCCGTTCTCCGTGTACTGCTGCCACGCGGCCCAGGTGCAGACGCCGGTCAGGCTCAGGGCGACGAGGGAGAGGCCAAGGGGGCCGCCCGGGACGCGGTAGGGACGTTCCAGGTGGGGCTCGCGCACGCGCAGCGCGATGAGTGCGGCGACTTCGAGCAGCAGCGTGATGTTGGTGAGGAAGACGTCCACGATGATCAGGTTGCTGAAGCTGCTCAGGCAGAACAGGGCGTAGATCGCGGACGAGCCGATGAGGGAGACGACGGGAACCTGACGGCGGACGGTCCTTCTCGCCATCCAGTTCGGGAAGTAGCCGTCCTGGGCCAGGACGAAGGGCACACGGGCGCTGGAGGTGAGGAGCGCGGAGAACATCGCGGCCGAGGCGAGCATGCCGCCGAGCGTCACGGCGGTCTGCAGCCGCGGCCCGGCCAGGGCTCCGGCCACGGCCGAGAAGGAGCCGCTGTGCCAGGTCTTCCAGCCGGCCGGGCCGTCCGGCCCGAGCGTGAGCGAGGCGAGTGCCGGCAGCAGGTAGCCGGCGGTGATGACCACGACGGAGAGGGCGAGTGCCCGCGGCAGGTGCTTGCGCGGATTGTCGATCTCACCGGCGAAGGCCGAGACGTCGTCCCAGCCGCTGTAGTTCCACATGGTGAGGAAGAGCCCGGCGCCGAAGGCGCTTCCGATCGACTGGTCCGGGCGGCTGGTCAGCTGCGAAACGGGGCCGGCGCCGTCGCCTAGCATGTGCGCGAAGCCGGCGACGCTCAGCAGCAGCAGCGGAGTGAGGCAGACCACGGCGAACACGACGGCGGAGGTGCCGACCCTGGCCGTACCCATCAGGTTGATCAGGACGGAGGCGGTGATGACGGCGAGGCAGACGCACCAGTGCAGGTCGAACTGGAAGTGGCCCACCGCGAACAGCACGTGCCCGCCCGGTGCGGCCCAGTCGACCATGGACTGCAGGTAGCCGGTGAACAGGACCGGGTAGACGGCCAGGTCCACGAAGCCGCCCAGCCAGCTGAGCATGCCTTGCTGGAAACCCCAGAAGCGCCCCAGTCCGCGCCGCACCCAGTGGTAGTAGCCGCCGTCGACGGGGATCGCCGTGCCGAGCTCGGCGCACACCATCGCGTGCGGAACGCTGTAGACGAGGGGTGTCACCAGGAGCAGCAGGAGGCCGATGCCGGGCCCGGACGTGGAGAACAGGCCCTCGATGCCGTAGGCCCCGCCGGAGACGCTGAAGAAGATGAGCGCGACCAGGGGCGCGAGCTTCACGTTCCGGGCGGGGGAGAGGAACTGGGCCGCCGGGGCGGCTGCTGCGGTCACGGCAGTGACGTTCGGTGGCACTTCTCACCTTGATCCGGCGGACGACGGGCAACGAGCCGGGTGATTATCTCCACGGGACCGCCAGGTAGCACATCCGGTTGGCGTCGCCAACTGCCCTGTGCCGACGATCACGGAGAGTCATGAGCGGCACCGTCGGCCCGGGAGCGGTGCGTCGGCGGGGTCAGCGAAGGCGCAGGTGTCAGCCGGCGATCTCCTTGGCCGCGCGGACGCCCGACAGGTAGGCGCCGTGGACGATGGCGAGCAACTGGCGGCTGGTCGCCTCCCCGGCGAAGTGCACCCGGCCGTCGACGGCGGCCGCCAGCTGGTCGCGCATGTCGGGTGTCGAGCCGAGCTTGTTGAAGGAGTAGGAGCCCAGCGCGTAGGGGTCGCAGGCCCAGCGGGTGATCTGGTACGCGGTCGGGGTGGGGATGTCGTTACCGAAGATCGTCTTCAGCGTCGTCATGGCGTTGTCGATGATCTGGTTGTCGCTCCAACCCTCGGTCGTGCGGGCGAAGTCGGCGGCGTTGAAGCCGAGCAGCACCGGCTGGCCGGTGGGGCGGGCGACGTTGATCCACTGCTCCCACTGCCCGTAGTGGCTCAGGTCGGGGACGTAGGTCAGCCAGTCGGTGTCCGCCCAGAACACCTTCGGGGAAGGGCACCACGCTCGGGTCGCTGGGCGCGGAAGCGCCCAGGCGGGTGCGCCGTCATGTGCAGCGATGGGCACCGATCCGCCCGGTCCCCACCTGTACGCCATTGGGTGACGAGCTTGGAGAGGGGCGCGTGCAGCGCGGCGGCCGCGTCGGTCAGGCCCCGGCCGCCTCAAATGCCTCTATTGACACATCAGAGTTTCAATATATGCTTTGCTGTGTCATCCCGGCTGAGCTGAAGGAAGGGCAGGGCTCCAGTCGGCTGCGCTGCGGAGCATGCAGGTTCCTGCGGTGCATCCCACTACCGCCGCCGACGCTCTCGGCGGTCACTGCCCGGATCCGGACCCGGTCCTCATGCCACCCCTGAGGACCCGTCCTCGTCGGCGATCGCGGCCCGCACCGTTGCGCCGACTGAGGAATCAGTCGTGCCAGATCGGGATCGGGGCGGGGCATGAAGGAGCCGCCGCGGTGCGGCATCGAAACGAGCGCGAAAGATCCGGTGGTGCAGAGATGCTGCGCAATGGTCTGGAACCCTGGCATGTCCTGGTGATGGTGGCGGTACTGGTGCTGCTCTTCGGTTCCAGAAAGCTGCCCGAGATGGCCCGCGGGCTGGGGAAGTCGATGCGCATCCTGAAGGCCGAGACGGCAGCCATGCGTGAGGACCACTCGTCCGTCGAGGAGCCGGATGCGGGCGCGGCAGGGCCGACCCCGCCGGCGGTCGCCGCGGCGGCCCTCGCGAGGGCCGATGAACCCGCCAAGTCGGGAAAGGCGTCCTGACCGCGGGTACTTGGAGCTCGGGGTGCAGCGCCGACGCGCGCCGCGCCCAGTAAGTCGTCTCGGTTCGGCAGGTGATGGGGCCTGTCAGGCCGAGGTGTCCCAATCGCAACACCGGCGCGCGTGTCCGGGCGGCAGCAACACTGCACGCCCCGCACCGGCGCCGCAGGAAGGACGGCCGTGCAGGTCATCACTCACGAGGCTGGCGCAACCGAGCCCGCGGCCGAGCCGCAGGCAGTGCCCCGTGCCCCTCGTCGCCGGAGCTGGCGGTTCGCCGTCGTGCTGGCACTGGTCATCGGCCTGTGCGGGTCAGGGATCGGGCTGTACCTCAACGACCGCAACACCCGTGAGCAGGCGTACGAGCTGGGCATTCCCTCCGCCCAGGACTGGATCGAACTGGAGGTCACCGCCCAGGACGTGGACCCGGCGGCCCAGCGGCTGACGCTGTACGTCACCCCCATCCCGCACGGCAGGCTCGCCGCCGGCTCCGACTCCCAGGCCTTCGCCCGCCCCGTGGAGATCACCGCCACCGGCACTGCCAAGACGACCATCAAAGCCGCCGGGGGTGAAACCGCGGCACCGCAGCAGTTGCACGTCGAGATGTACGGCGGCACCGCGACCGACTACCCCTTCGACCGCTACCGCGCGGAGGCGGGCTTCACCGCCACCAGTGGCGGCACAGCCGTGCCGGTGGGCGTGGTCCTCACCGACGTCGACCCGTTCTTCGTCCTGCACCCCGAGGCCACCATCGCGAGCACCGGCACGGTGGTCGTGGACGCGAAGATCACCCGCTCCCGCAGCACCTTCATCCTGGCCTGGTTCATGATCGCGGCGATGTGGGCACTTGCCCTGGCAGTGCTCGGCGCCGCCGAAGTGCTCTACCGCAAGCGCGAGGGCCTCGTCTGGCCCTCCCTCGGCTGGATGGCCGCGACGATCTTCGCCCTGATCGGCATGCGCAACGCGGCTCCCGGCTCGCCCCCCATCGGATCGCTCATCGACTACGTCGCCTTCTTCTGGGCCGAAGGCATCATCGCGGCCAGCCTGACCTGCACCGTCCTGTCCGGCATCCGCACCGAGCACCAGCAGCGCCGCGAACGGGAAGCCGCCGCCGACGGGCAGTGACGGCCGGGCCGGCCCCGGCGGCCCCGGCGGCCGCATCGCCTGGTTGGAGTCGTCGGCGTAGGCGAAGCCCGCCCCGGGGCCGCGACCTCGCCACCTTCTCCCTGTGCGTGCTCGGCAACTGGCCGATCTGCCGACACCGGCCGCGCGCGCCGTGATCGCGATGCGGGCGAGGCGCCGTCCGCAGCCGCGCGATCTCGGAGTTCCGTCCGCCTCTTTCGCGCTAAGTGAATGAACAGTAGTCTCTGTCTCTCAGGATTTGAGCGGAAGGCTGGAGCTGTCATGGCATCGAGGGTGATCGTCGCGGGCGTGGGGATGATCCCGTTCACGACGCCGAGGAACAGTGAGTCCTACGGCGTGATGGGCGAGAAGGCGACTCGCGCCGCGCTAGCCGACGCGGGGATCGACTACGCCCTGGTGCAGCAGGCGTACGTCGGCTATGTGTATGGCGATTCGTGTTGTGGCCAGGCTGCTTTGTACGGCCTGGGCCAGAGCGGCATCCCGATCGTGAACGTGAACAACAACTGCTCGACCGGGTCATCGGCGCTGTTCCTGGCCCGGCAGGCGATCGAGAGCGGCATGGCGGAGTGCGTGCTCGCCCTGGGCTTCGAGCAGATGCAGCGCGGTGCACTCGCGTCGCACTGGCAGGACCGGACCAGCCCTTTCGCCCGCTTCGACGAGGTGGCCCTCGCCGTTCAGGGGGAGTCCGACGCCCCGTTCGCAGCGCAGTACTTCGGCGGCGCCGGTGCGGCCTACGCCAAGGAGTACGGCCTGGCCGAGGACACCTTCGCCAAGATCGCGGTCAAGGCGCGCAAGCACGCGGCGAACAACCCGTACGCGGTGTTCCGCGACCCGGTGACGGTCGAGGAGGTGCTCGCCTCGCCGCGGATCTACGGCCCGCTGACCCGGCTGCAGTGCTGCCCGCCGACCTGCGGTGCGGCGGCGGCAGTGCTGTGCTCGGAGGAGTTCGCCCGCCGGCACGGGCTGCGCACCGATGTGGCGATCACGGCACAGGCGATGACCACGGACTACCCGTCGACCTTCGCGGACGCGGACATGCGCAAGGTCGTCGGCTACGACATGTCGAAGGCCGCGGCGAAGCAGGTCTACGAGCAGGCCGGCATCGGGCCGCAGGACGTGCGGGTCGTCGAGTTGCACGACTGCTTCACCACGAACGAACTGCTCACCTACGAGGCGCTCGGGCTGACGCCGGAGGGCACGGCGGAGAAGTTCGTCTGCGACGGCGACAACACCTACGGCGGCCGCGTGGTCACCAACCCCTCGGGCGGCCTGCTGTCGAAGGGCCACCCGCTGGGCGCGACCGGGCTGGCCCAGTGCACCGAGCTGGTCTGGCAGTTGCGCGGCCACGCCGAGGCGCGGCAGGTGGAGGACGCGACGGTCGCGTTGCAGCACAACATCGGCCTCGGCGGTGCCGCTGTGGTGACGCTGTACCAGAAGGTGGGCTGAGCGATGGCGATCGACGCCGAGGCGGCCGGGAAGCTGGCGCTCGATCCGATCACCGTCCAGGTGGAGCGTGGCCGACTGCGCTTCTTCGCCAAGGCCACCGGCCAGACGGACCCCGTGTACACGGATGTGGAGACCGCCAGGCGGGCGGGCCACCGGGACCTGCCGGTTCCGCCGACGTTCTTCTTCAGCCTGGAACTGGAGGCACCCGAACCGTTCGCCTACCTGGCCGCGCTGGACGTGGACCTGCGCCGGGTGCTGCACGGCGAGCAGGCGTTCACCTACCACCGGCCGGCCTACGCGGGCGACACCCTCACCCTGCAACCACGCATCGTCGACGTGTACAGCAAGAAGCACGGCGCGCTGGACTTCCTCGTCAAACGGACCGACGTCCACCGCGGAACCGAGCTGATCGCCGAGACGCGGAGCGTCATCGTGGTGCGCAATCCGGAGGTGCCGCAGTGACCATCCCGAAGAGCATCGAGGTCGGCACCGAGCTGCCCGCGCTGCGCATCGCTCCGATCTCCCGGACCACGCTGGCACTGTTCGCGGGCGCGTCCGGCGACCACAACCCGATCCACATCGACCTCGACGTCGCGAAGTCCGCCGGCCTGGACGACGTGTTCGCACACGGGATGCTGTCCATGGCCTACCTGGGCCGGCTGCTCACCGACTGGGTGCCGCAGGAACGGATCCGCTCCTACCGGGTGCGCTTCGCCGCCGTCACCCCCGTACACGCCTCCTTGACCTGCACCGCCAGCGTGGTGTCCGTCGAGGACGGCCTGGTCACGCTCGCCCTCACCGTCGCCCTGGACGACGGCACTCTCACCCTCGCCGGCGACGCCGTCGTCGCGCTGGACTGAAAGGAACGTGATCCGCATGGGAAAGCTCGACGGCAAGGTCGCCATCATCTCGGGCTCGGGCCGCGGCATCGGCCGTGAGATCGCACTCAAGCTGGCCGCCGACGGCGCCGCCGTGGTGGTCAACGACCTCGATGCCGAGCCCGCCAAGGAGACCGTGGCCGCGATCGAGGCCGCCGGCGGGCGGGCGGTTGCCTGTCCGGGCAGCGTCACCGAGAAGGGCTTCGCCGAGCACTTCGTGCAGACGGCCGCAGACACCTTCGGCGGGCTGGACATCATCGTCAACAACGCCGGTTACACCTGGGACAGCGTCATCCAGAAGATCACCGACGAGCAGTGGGACGCGATCCTGGACGTGCACCTCAAGGCGCCGTTCCGGATCCTGCGGGCCGCACAGCCGGTGATCTCCGCAGCGGCCAAGCGCGCCGCGCAGGCCGGTGAACCGGTGCCGTGCCGCAAGGTCGTCAACATCTCCTCGATCGCCGGACTCGGCGGCAACGCGGGCCAGGCCAACTACGCCGCGGCGAAGGCCGGGATCACCGGCCTGACCAGGACACTGGCCAAGGAGTGGGGCCGCTACAACGTGACGGTCAACACGGTGGCGTTCGGGCTGATCAAGACCCGGCTGACGGAGACCCCCGCCGGTGACGGGACGATCGACGTGCAGGGCAAGGAGATCAAGGTCGGCGTCAGCCCCGACCTGATGTCCGCGATGGAGCACGCGATCCCGCTCGGCCGCGCGGGCACCCCGGTGGAGGCCGCAGGTTCGGTGTACCTGTTCTGCATCCCCGAGTCGGACTACGTCAGCGGGCAGACCCTGGTCTGCGGCGGCGGGTTCGTGATCTGACACCGCGCTCCGCGTGGACCTTCGAAACTCCCCTTCACCCTGCGAACAACCGGAGACACACGTGAAACGGATCCTGTTCGACGCCGAGCACGTGGCCTACCGCGAGAGCGTGCGGACGTTCCTCGACAAGGAAGTCGTGCCCCACTTCGCGGATTGGGAGTCGGCCGGCATCGTGCCGCGCGAGCTGTTCACCGGGCTGGGCCGCCTCGGCGCGCTCGGCATCGCCGTGCCCGAGGAGTTCGGCGGTGCGGGGACCAGCGACTTCCGCTACAACGTGATCCTGCAGGAGGAAGCGGCCCGCGCGGCGGTCTTTCCGGCGGTGCTCGGCCCCGCGCTGCACGCCGACATCTGCATGCCCTACTTCCTCGAATGCGCCACCGATGAGCAGAAGGCCCGCTGGCTTCCCGGCATCGCCTCCGGTGAACTGATCACCGCGGTCGCCATGACCGAGCCGGGCACCGGGTCCGACCTGTCCGGCATCCGCACCAAGGCGGTCCGCGACGGCGACCACTACGTCATCGACGGCGCGAAGACCTTCATCACCAACGGCATCAACTCCGACCTGGTGATCGTCGCGGTCCGCACCGGCGAGCATCCGCACCGCGGCCTGAGCCTGATCGTCGTCGAACGCGACACCCCGGGCTTCGAACGCGGCCGCAAACTGGAGAAGGTCGGACTGCATGCCCAGGACACCGCCGAACTGTCCTTCACCGGCGCCCGGGTGCCGGTGGCCAACCTGCTCGGCACCGAAGGCGAGGGCTTCTTCGCCCTGACCAGGAACCTCGCGCAGGAGCGGATCTCGGTCGCGGTGTCCGGCCTGGCCCAGGCCACCGCCGCGTTCGACTGGACCACCGCCTACGTCCGCGAGCGCAAGGCCTTCGGCAAGCCCATCGGATCACTGCAGGTGATCCGGCACCGGCTCGCCGAGCTGGCCACCGAGATCGACGTGGCCCAGCACTACCTGGACCGCTGCATCCTCGCGCTCAACGAGGGCGAGCTGACCGCCGTCGACGCAGCCAAGGCCAAGTGGTGGTGCACCGAACTGCAGGGCCGGGTCGTGGACGCCTGCGTCCAACTGCACGGCGGATACGGCTACATGCTCGAATACCCCATCGCGCGGGCCTGGCAGGACAGCCGGGTGACCCGCATCTACGCCGGCACGACCGAGATCATGAAGGAGATCATCGGCCGCTCCCTGAAACTCGGATAACTCCTCCACCGGATCGTCGCGCAAAGGAGCGGGTGACGCACGTGACCTGGGGCATGGCCTGCACACGTCCGGAACAGGCAGGATTCTCAAGCGCGGGTTGAACAGGAAATACTGGGTGGAAGGCGGACAGCAAGTCCATCGAGGCCGGAACGGCAAGAGCCACCCGAAGCGAGGAGGAGACGGTGACGGTCGGCACGGAGGAATCCTCGCCTCCCGCGCGCGGCACCCGGCCCCGCAACCGTCGGGAGCTGGTCATCGCCGCGGCACGCGAGCTCTTCTGCCGACACGGCTACGCGAACGTCGCCATGAGCGACATCGCCGGCGCGGTGAACATCAGCCCCTCGGCTCTGTACCGGCACTTCCGCGGCAAGCAGGAACTCCTCCATGCGGTCACCTCCGAGGCGCTTGAGTCCTGCCTTGACGGGCTGAGGACCGCCGAACCCGGCGACCTCGACTCGTTGCTCCTCAAGTTCGCCGAGACCTCCCTGGCCCGTCGCGAGCTCGGTGTGCTCTGGCAGCGCGAAGCCCGCAACCTCCCCACCGAACATCGCGCCGAACTCGCAGAGCACCTGCACACCGCGCGGCGTGCGCTCGCCGAGCAGCTGACCGCCGCCCGGCCGGAGCTGGACCACGCTCACGCGGAACTGCTCGCCTGGAGCATCCTCGATGTCGCGGTCAGCGTCTCCTACCAGCACGTCGATCTGCCCGCACCCGACTACCCGAACCTGATCGCGGACCTGATGCGCTGCGTGGCGGCGGCCCAACTCCCCGACCTCGGCGAACACATCGTCGACCGCCCAAGCACCGAGCAGGCTCTGGAGCCCCGATCCCGTCGTGAGGGCCTGCTCGCCGCAGCGACCCGCCTGTTCGCCGAACGCGGATACGCGGCAGTCACACTGGAGGACACCGGCAGCGCCGTCGGTATCGCCGGACAGAGCATCTACAACCACTTCTCCAGCAAACATGACGTCCTCGCCGCGGCGATGAACCGCAGCGCCGAGCGGCTGTGGCTCGACCTGGCCGAGGTGCTCGCATCCGTACAGGACCACGCGGACGCGCTGCGCCTGCTGATCCTGCGGTACGCCCGGTTCGCACTCGCCCACCAGCACCTGGTCACGCTCATCGTCACCGAGACCGAACACCTGCAGGACGACGACAGGCAGCGGACGCTCCAGACCCAACGCGACTACATCGACGAGTGGCTGCACCTCATGCGTGCCGTCCACCCGGCCATGTCGCCCGCGGAGGCACGCGTCCGCGTACAGGCAGTCCTCACCATCACGAACGACATCGCCCGAACACCCCGGCTGCGCACCCGCTCAGGCATCGAGAGGAACGTCCACCGCCTCGGCTGCCGCCTCCTGGGTCTGGACGACACGCCCCTCGTCGGCCTGCGGACTGACGTCACGTCAACCAACCGTCCGGACCGCTGAGGAACGGCCACTCGGACGTGGCCCGGGTGCCAGCCGGAGCAGCGGGCAACTTGATCACGGGCCACCGCCCGAGCGCTTTCCAATCGTGCGCCGACGGACTCGCGAGCACCTTCGGAGCACCCCCCTCGACGCCACACCGGCACGATGTCCCACCGTCCCGCTCGGCGTGCTCCGCCCGCGAGCTGCGCGGCACAATCGGCCGAGCGCCGAGGGTGTCCGGGGTCAGAGTTTGAACATCGCGGTGTACGGGTGGGTGATGCGTTCCTGCCGTGATCCGAAGTCGACGAGTACCGCGAGGTCGTCGTTACCTTCGACGCCGACGACCCGACCGAGGCCGTACCTGTCATGGGTGACCCGGTCGCCGACGGCGAAGTGCTTGCGTGGTGCCTCCGCCCGGGGCTTGAAGGGGCTGGTGGGCAGGGGGCGGCGACCTGCTGAGGATTTCGTCATTTCCGGCCAGTATGCGCCTGGAAGCGCGGGCGTGGGCCTTTTCCGTGCATGCGAGTTCAAGTTGGGCCGGAATGCCGCGCCCGCCGTCCAGTGCGCCCCCTGAATGGCGCCGGTGGGCGTGGTGTGCTGCCTTCGCGGGGCTGTCGCCGCGAGGGCAGGCGTTCCGCACCGCGGGAATCGCCTCCCCCCTGGGAGCCGTCGGCTCCGACGGGGTGTGCGGGCCGCATACTCAAGCGGCTTGCTCTCCAGGCGTGTTCACGGTCCTCTCGGCTCGGAACCGGCCGCCCCGGGGAGGGCTCCCGCAGAACCGGGGGTGAAACATCCCACCGCGGCGGGCCGCGGGCCTGCTACAGTCGACTTAGTTGCAGTAGTGGTTCCCATGAACTTTGTGTGCGCCTGCTGATGTATTGCAGGCGCATTTTCTGTTCCCCGGCTCTTCCCCGGCGGGCGCT
>NZ_JBSFJV010000078.1:0-35940 GCF_053598235.1 Kitasatospora sp. NPDC001159 | reverse complement strand
GTGCTCCGCCATGGAATGGCCCTCCGCCTCGTCCCTCTGCCTGCCGGTCCGGTCGACTCAAGAAGGCATCGCCTTCACCGCGCCGGGAAACCGGCACGACGGCAATGACACCGCGAACGAGCTGGCCGCTCTCGCCCCATCCCTGACTCCAACAGTGCTGGACTCTCAACGTCGACGCCCATGTGCCCTTCGACCCGTCTGGCAGTCTGCTCTTCTCCAGCGGCTACTACCGAACCCACCGGGAGTCGCTGGGCCCGGATTCAGGCCGCCGTCACGTGGCCCGCAGTGGTCTCCAGGGCGGCGCCGGCCTGGTCAGCCAGGGTGACGGCGACGAGGAGGGACTGGCGGTCGGGGACGCTGCCGGGGGCGGGGGTGAGCATGAAGCGGCCCACGTACTTGCCGTTGGCGAACACGCGCAGCTCCACGTCCTCGGCGGGCATGCCCAGCTCCTCGGTCGGCCAGGGCCTGCGGCCGACGACGATGGAACCGTCGTGTTCCAGGCGCGGCGGGTGGCCGATGAGGGAGCCGTACTCGAACCGGCAGGCCCGCAGCCCGAGGAAGTCCACCAACTCGGCCCGGACGTGGTCCACCACAGCCGGGGCGGGCTTCGAACGGGCCAGGACCGCCGCGTCGTGGATCCGCGCGAGGTGGCCGGCGTCGGTGACCGCGATGACCTCGAACCTGCGGGCACGGGCCGCGAGTTGGGACACCGCGAGGCCGACCGCGAGCAGCAGCACCGCCGTTGTGATGTCGGACGAGTTGCTGATGCTGAACCGCTCGTAGGGGCGGGTGAAGAAGAAGTCGAACCACGCGGCGGCGCTCAGCGCGGCCACGGCACCGGACAGCCGGTGCCCCACGGCGGCCACCGCCACCACGGCGACGACCAGCAGCAGGGCGACATTGGTGTTGGCCAGGTGCCCGCGCGCCGGCAGCAGGACCGCGCTCAGCGCGAGCGGGACCACCACCACCGCCAGTGAGAGCGGCCCCGTCATCAGGCGCCGAAGATCGCGAACGTGCCGAACGTACCAAGGCATCGCACACCTCCTGCCTTCCCGTGTAGCAGCCCGTGCGGCGGCCGCAAGTGGCCGGCCAGGCCTTAACGCGATTCTTGCGGCCCGTCGCCGCGGAGGCGGCCGCCCGCGGAAGCCTCGTGGGTGACCATGTGGACGTCGATGTCCCCGGACAGGTCGACACTGACGCTGCCGATCCAGAGGCTCGGAACCGGCATCGGTGAGGCCGTCCTCGCGGGCCACGTGCACAGCGAGCAGGTCCCCGCCCCGGTGCGGGCGGCGATTCGGGCGGCCCGCCGGATCAGCGTCTCCCCCTCAGGCTCACCGGTGAGGGCCACCACGACCCGTTCCCGGGTCTCCCGCACCTTGTCGATCCCGTGTTCCGTCCGCTAGTCGTGGAGCCGCTCGTCGACCCGCCCGGCCGGCCAGAGCAGCGAGCCGGCGCAGGGCGGTCAGGTTCCCGATCCGGATCGGGCAAGGCGCCGGCTTTCGAAGAATGCGACGACGCGGTGCGACTGCCCCGTGGTTGCGCGTGCGATCATCGTCCGCGCTGATGTACCAGGGCTGCGGCACGGCAGCTCGCACGGAGGAGGACCACCCATGGCCGATCGCGGTGCCGCACCGCAGCCGACAGAGACTCAGCATCCCGGCGTACAGAACACGGCGCGCCTCGCGCTGGTCGTGGGTGCCCTGGGTGTGGTCTTCGGCGACATCGGAACCAGTCCGATCTACACGCTCCAGACCGTGTTCAACCCGGATGACCCGCATCCCGTCCCGGTCACCACGCAGAACGTGTACGGGGTGGTGTCGCTCGTCTTCTGGTCCGTGGTGATCATCGTGCTGGTCACCTACGTGCTGCTGGCGATGCGCGCCGACAACGAGGGCGAGGGCGGCATCATGGCCCTGATCACCCTGCTGCGGCGGTGGAGCTCACCGCGAGGCCGCAGGGCCACCGCAGTACTGGCCGCACTGGGCATCTTCGGTGCCTCGCTGTTCTTCGGCGACAGCATGATCACCCCGGCGATCTCGGTGCTGTCCGCGGTCGAGGGGCTCAAGGTCGTGGAGCCCTCGTTGGAGAGCGCGGTGGTGCCGCTCACCGCGGTGATCATCGTGCTGCTGTTCCTCGTCCAGCGCCGCGGAACGGCGGCGGTGGGCCGGGTGTTCGGGCCGGTGATGATCGCCTGGTTCGTGGCCATCGGCGCGTGCGGCGTGTCCGCCATCGCCGACCGCCCGCAGATCCTCCGAGCGCTGTCGCCGAGCTACGCCCTGGGCTTCCTGTTCGACCACTTCGGGACCGCCTTCTTCGCGCTGGCCGCGGTCGTGCTCGCGGTCACCGGCGCCGAGGCGCTCTACGCCGACATGGGGCACTTCGGTCGTCGGCCGATCACCCGGGGCTGGCTGTTCCTCGTGTTCCCGGCATGCGTGCTGAGCTACCTCGGCCAGGGCGCGCTGATCCTCGGGGACCCGCGCAACATCAGCAGCCCGTTCTTCCTACTGGCGCCGGGCTGGGGACGGCTGCCGATGGTCGTGCTGGCCACGGCGGCAACCGTGATCGCCTCCCAGGCGGTGATCACCGGCGCGTACTCGGTCGCCTCCCAGGCCGCCCAGCTGGGCTACCTGCCGCGGCTGCGGATCGCGTACACCTCCGAGTCGACGATGGGTCAGGTCTACGTCCCCTGGATCAACTGGCTGCTGATGGTCTCGGTCCTCACCCTGGTCTTCGCCTTCCGCAGCTCGACGGCGCTCGCGTTCGCCTTCGGCATGGCGGTCACCGGCACCATCACCATCACCACCCTGCTGTTCTTCTACGTCGCCCGTGCCCGCTGGGGCACACCGGTGTGGCTCGTCGTAGCCGGCGCGACACTGCTGCTCGCCGTGGACCTGCTGTTCGTGGCGGCCAACGCGACCAAGCTCCTCCACGGCGCGTGGCTGCCGCTGCTGATCGGCATCACCGCGTTCACCGTCATGACGACCTGGCAGCGCGGCCGCGCGATCGTCACCGCCGAACGAGCACGGCATGAAGGCCCGCTGCGCGAGTTCGTCGACGGCCTCCACAGCGGGGAGGTGCCGGCGCTCCGGGTCCCCGGCACGGCCGTCTTCCTCAACCGGGGCAAGCAGACCGCGCCGCTGGCCCTGCGGGCCAACGTCGAGCACAACCACGTACGGCACGACCACGTCGTGATCCTGTCCATCGAGACCGAGCCCGTGCCGCGCGTCCCGGCCGATCAGCGGATCACCGTCGACGACCTCGGCTACGCCGACGACGGGATCATCCACGTCACCGCCCGGTTCGGCTACATGGAGACACCGGACGTGCCCACCACGCTGGCGGTGCTCGATCCAACCGAAACCGAGGGCTGGCTGCGGCTCGACCAGGCGTCCTACTTCCTGTCGAAGATCGAGCTGCGGCGCGGGAAGGAGCCGACGATGGCACCCTGGCGCAAGCGCCTGTTCATCGCCACCTCCTACATCACCGCCGACGCCGCCGAGTACTTCGGCCTCCCCCGCGAGCGCACCGTCATCATGGGCTCGCACATCGAGGTGTAGGCGCACCGGCCGCGGACGGTCACTGCTCGTACCCGCATCGGCTCACAGCCAGTCGTTGCGGCGGAACGCCCGGAAGACGAACACGCACACCGTGGCGGTGAAGAGCAGCACCGCCGGGTAGCCGAACGTCCAGTGCAGCTCCGGCATGTAGTCGAAGTTCATGCCGTACACGCCCGCCACCATCGTGGGCACCGCCGCCAGCGCCGCCCAGGCACTGATCCTGCGCATGTCCGTGTTCTGCTGCATCGACAACCGCGCCATGCTCGCGTCCAGGATGCTGGACACCAGTTCGTCGAAGGCCAGGATCCGCTCCTTCGCCTGCGCGTGGTGGTCCGCGGCATCCCGGAGATAGGCGGCTATCGCGGCCGGAATCTGCGGCAGCGAACCGTCCGACAGCCGCTGCAGCGGGAGCGTCAGCGGCCCGACCGCCCGTTTGAACTCCAGCAGTTCGCGCTTGAGCTGGTAGATCCGCGCGGAGTCGTCGGTCCGCTCGGCCGAGAACACCGCGGCTTCCAGCTCCTCCACGTCCCGCTCGAACGAATCCGCCGCCTCCAGGTAGCCGTCCACCACGTGGTCGGCCACCGCGTGCAGCACCGCCGTCGGCCCCAGCGCCAGCAGCTCCGGCGTCGCTTCCAGGTCGTGCCGCACCCCGGTCAGCCCCTTGGCGCTCCCATGCCGCACCACGATCGCGAAACCCGGCCCGGCGAACACCATGATCTCCCCGGTGTCCACGATCTCGCTGGTCGCCGTCACCTTCTCGTGCTCGACGTAGGTGATCGTCTTCAGTACCAGAAACAACGTGTCCCCGTACCGCTCCAGCTTCGGCCGCTGATGCGCCCGCACCGCGTCCTCCTCCGCCAGCGGGTGCAACCCGAACGCCGCCGCGATCTCGGCGAACTGCTCCGCGGTCGGCTCGAACAGCCCGATCCACACGAACCGGCCGTCCGCCTCGCCTATCCGCTCCAGCACGGCCGACAGATCGACCGGCCCCGGCAACCGCCGCCCGTCCTCGTACAGCGCGCAGTCCACCACCGCTCGCGCAACCATCACCCAGCACCCTCCGGAAACCACCGTCGACGACCCGCCAACCTACCGGCTGCGCCCAGGCGGCCGCACCCACCGGCGGCCGCGGAGCGCTGGTCGTCCACCAGCAGGGGATGATCTCCAGCCTCATCGCGCTCTTCGAGCGGTTCTGGCCGGCCGGCGAGGACCTGAGGCAGAAGCACTTGACGGAGATCGAGTGACGGGTGCTGAAGACCATGGTCCGGGTCGAGAAGGACGAGGCGGGCGCACGCGAACTCGGCATCGCCAGCAGGACCGACCACGGTCACGTCTCCAACCTGCTGCGCCGTCCGAATGCCACGCACCGCACCCAGGGCATCCTGGCCGCGCGCGACCGGGGATGGCTCTGACCCGCGAAACGGATCGATCGTCTTCCCGACCTTCCGGCCGGGAAGACGATCGACGGTGGCGCTCCCGCGCGAGGGCGGTCAGCCGGCGTCGACGACCTCGGTGACGGTGAACCGGTTCAGGCTGTCGGGGCTCAGCCGGTGGCCCTCGACCACCAGGTACTGGTCCGTGCCGACCCGCAGGATCTGCGCCTTCTTCGGAGCCGGCGCGAAGTCGGGGTGGCTGCCTCGGGCAGCCTCCAGCGCGAACGTCCGCGCCTGCTCCAGCGACATCGGCTCGGAGGTCTTGATCTCGGCGCCGTAGCGGTTCTTGGTCAAGCCGATCTCGGCCACGACGACGTGGTTGCTCATGGGAACCCTTCCAATCATTTCTGGGCCGACCGGCCGAACGCCGACCGGGGACAGGAACGGACCGGACGCGCGGACTACGCGCCCGCCGAACGGGCCGCCGCCGCGGGCTCGGCGCGGTCCGCGCGCAGCGAGGCGAACCGCGACATACGGCTGCCGGTGTGCAGCACCGCGGCACTCGTGCGGGCCCCGGCCTGCAACGGCACCGGCGGTCCCGGTGTGCGGTGTTGCTCAACGGCTTGAAATATGCCGCCTCCGACGGGCGCCGGGAGAGGCTTGGAATGCAGCATGTTGCAGGCGCCCGGTGCGCCAAGATGCAGGCCGTCGAGGCTTGACCGCCGCAGCACCGACAGGTGATCAATCGGTCACCAGATAGGCCAGCAGGCTGATCGCCCCAGACGTCACCGCGAGCGCGGCAAGGCCCTTGAACAAGACCACGGCCACCCGCCACAGCGCCCGCGGCAGGCGGCCCTCGCGCCAGCGTGCGGCTTGCCGGGGTGCGGCCATCTCAACGGCCTGCGCGACGCCGACAGGGCCGGCCAGCACGGCGAACAGCCCTGCGGAGATTCCGAGCACCCGGACACCGGTGTAGGCCACGCCCACGCGATAGGAGGTGTCCTCGGACTCGACGTACTGCACGGGCACGCGGGCCCCGACGCGCAGACTGCCGTCGTACGGGACCGAGCGGGCCACGACGGTGCCCGAGTCGGGCCTGAAGTCGCCGTAGCAAGTGGTGCGCGCCTGCTTGCCGCTACCTTCGGTGAGGCAGCCGGTGACCGTCAACAGGCCCGGCTGGCCGGCGAGTCGGAGCGGGTAGGCGATGGTGAGCACGCAGACGGCGGTCAGCGCCGCGCCGGCCAGCATCACGGCCAGCCCCGCCAACGCCAGGACCGGTGCTAGGCACAACCGCCCGGCCGTGGACTTCGGATCCCTCAGGTACACGACTCCCCCGTTCCGCACTCGGAATGCGCCGTCACGCTGCCGGTCGGTCCGCGTCCGCCTTCGCGATCGGGAGCCGGCGGCGCGACCGCGAGGCCGTGACCGCACAGCCGAGCAGCACGAGGGTTCCCAGGCTCCCGGACAGCACCAGTCCCGTCGCGCCCGGTGTGCCGGACCAGGCCCACCTCACGGCGTTGGTCGTCCAAGCCGAGATCACGCCGCACGTAAGCCAGAACGCGAGGCGCCCGACCCTCCGGTCACGGGGAGGGGGACCGGGGAGCAGGTGATCGGGCGGTGGGACCGGGCCCGCCCCGGGCGGCCAGCCCGGTGGCGTCCAGAGGGACGGCGTCCGACCGTCCGTCCAGTCGACCGGGGAGGAGGCCTCCGGCCGCAGGTCGGGGCTTCGCATCCATTCGGCCCGGCGCCGGGCCGCCGGATCCGGGTCCAGGACCAGCACGGTCCAGGACCCGGACCCGGCTACCAGCCGGTGCTCCACCGGCCGATAGCCGTACAGGTGCGCGACCCACAGCTCGTGTCGGAGCTCTTTGCCGGTACTGGTCGTCGACACGACCACCCTCGGCCTGCCGTCGAGCCGGTGGGCCAACCAGGTGAAGTCCATGCCCACGATCGAAGCAGGCACGCACGGCCCGGAATGTTCCTTTGACGGTACTCTGACGGGCTCGATTCAGAGCATGGCCCGTCGATTGTCCGTCAACTGCTTATGCAGGCCCCAGAGGTCGAGCTGTGCCCACTGTCCGGTGACCTTGCCGTCCCTGACGTGGACGATACGGATGGTATCGAAGGAGACCCGTCGTCCGGTGGCGGGGACGCCCATGAACTCCCCGACGTGGGTGGCCTCGACGCGGAAGCGGATGGTGACGGCGTCCCGCCCTTCGACCACCTCCTCCTCGGACATCTCCAGTCCCTCCCACGGCTCGACCATGTTCCGCGCGTAGTGCGTGAGCGCGACCTGGAAGTCGGTGAGCCACCCGGTCAGTCCGAGGCACTTCTCGGTCCAACGCTCGGGATCGATCAGACGGGTGGCCCCCTCGATGTCGCCCGCCAACAGGCAGCCGTTCCAGGCCCTGTAGACCTCCAGCGGAGTCATGCTCACCACCGCCTCCGGGCGGAACGAGGCCGTCTGCCGCCAGATCCCGCCGTCCTTCATCACCATGGCGCCGACCGTCTCCTTCCGTTCGCCGGCGACCTCCATGACCGCCCGGTAACAGATCGTGTCGCCGTGCTCGGCGTATTCGACCATTTCCACCAGCCTCGGCCGGAGCGCGAGGTACCCGGCGAACGCCTCACGAATTCCTTCCGCACCGGCGAAACTCCGGTCGGCCCGGACGAGCACGGCGTCCGGGGTGTAATTCCCGACGATCGAATCGAGGTCGCCGGCGGACACCGCGGCGAGCTGCTTCTCGAAAACCGCCCGTGCGTCAGTCGTGATGGTTTCCGTCATTCGAGTTCCTCTCGGGTCGGTGCGGGAATCCGCACGGTGAACCAGGTGTCGCCGGGAACCGAGCGGGCGGTGAGCGATCCGCCGTGCCGCTGGGTGACGATGCGGTAGGAGAGGTGGAGGCCGAGGCCCGTCCCCTTGCCGATGTCCTTGGTGGTGTAGAAGGGATCGAAGATCCGGGTGAGCGCGTCGGAGGGGATACCGCAGCCGGTGTCCCCGATCTCGACGGCCAGACAGGCGCCCTGGAGGACGGTCCGGACCGTGAGCGTCCCCGTGCCGCCCATGGCGTCGACCGCATTGTCGATGAGATTGGTCCACACCTGGTTGAGCTCGGTCGGGTGGCCGGTCGCGTCCGGGAGGTCCGGCGCGTACTCGCGGACGATCCGCACACACGCCAGCTTCGGTCGCAGCATGGTGAGCGTGGCCTCGATGCCGTCGACCACGGAGAATCGCCCCTCCGGGGCCCGGCCGAGGTTGGCGTAATCGCGGGCCGCAGCCACCAGCGCGGAGATACGCGGGCCCGCCGTGCGCAACTCCCCCGCGAGCGCCCGGGCCTCCAGCAGGGCGGACAGCTGCTCCAGTGCCACCGGAAGCACGCCCGGGCACAGCCCGTACAACCGCCGGGACAGCCAGCCCGTGCCCAGGCCGCGTTCGGCCATCGCGCCGGCGAGGGCCACCGGGTGCGCGGCACCCTGCCGTTCGGCCCAGTCGAGCACCTCGTCCTCCAGGTCCGCCGTCGCGACCGGGTCGCTCTCGGCGGTGAGCGGTGCCCGCTCGATCTCCGCCGCGAGCCGGTCGAGTGCCTCGGCCTCCCGAGCGACGGCCGCAGCGCCCCAGCGCCGCGCCGTACCGGCGAGCCGGTCGATGGCCGGGCCCAGGTCCTGCGCTGCGCGCGCCACGGCTGCAGCCGGGTTGTTCAACTCGTGGGCCAGACCGGCCGCGAGCGTGCCCATGGCCGTCACCGTGGCCCTTCCTTGGGCCTGGGCCTCCGAGGAAGCGATCCGCCAGGCCAGGACGGGCAGCAGCACCCGGGCCACGCCGGGGCAGCGCACCAGCATGTCGAGGAACACCTGCTTGGGGTAGCCGGCGACGACCGTACGACCCGCCGCCGCGACGGTGGCCACGTAAGCGCCGCCGGTCAGCAGTGGAAGCTCCCCGGTGAACCGGTGGGCGGCGGGGGGCTTGGCGCCGTGCTCCCGCTCCGCGTACGGGCGAGCCAAGTGCCGCGTGAGAAGTTCCTCGCGGCCGCCCACCGTCTTGGTGACGAGCAGCTCGCCGTCGAGCAGGACGTAGAAGTGGGTGGCCTCGTCGCCGTCGCGGAAGAGGATCTCACCGTCGTCGAGCACCCGCTCCTCGGTCACCTCGGTGAGCCACTCCAACTGACCGCCCGTCAGTTCGGTGAAGAGTTCGATCCCACGGAGCCGCTCGCCGCGGTCCTGGGCCGTCGTGGTCACCGCGATCCGATCAGCGGCAGGCGGCGCTGTGAGAGCAGCCGTCCCGATTGCCGGGGCAGCCCTGCCAGGACGGAGATCGCGTGCGCGATCGAGACGAGTGTGGCGTGGTGGTGCCAGCCGCGGTAGGAGCGCCCGGCGAAGTCGCGGATGCCGACGCCGTCGCAGACGTCCTGCAGGTCACGGGAGACCCGCCTGGTCAGCTTGGCGATCCGGAAGAGCGCCGACGAGGAGAGGTGGCCGATGTTGGAGAGCCAGAGCTCGGCGGGCCGCGCCTGGTTCGGGTCGGTCCAGGCACCGATCAGGAAGAGCGGCGACATGCCCACGGCGCGGTCGTGGACGGTCGGCAGCGCGACTCGCACCCCGACCACCCTGGCCACCCTGCGCCGGGCGTGCCGGCTGTCACGCCACTCGACCGCCGCGCCCAGTTCCCGTACGGACGCCAGGAGGTGCTCTGCCGGCAGCCGCCGTCCGTCACCCGCGGGCAGCCTCGGGTCGGCGGGCTCCACCTGCAGGGAGGCGTCGACGCGCAGGACGAAGGGAATCCGGCGCGGTGCGAACGCCGTGAGGACCTCGGCGAGATCGTCACTGGTCGCGGTCATCACCACCGGACGGGGCGTCAGGCTCCAATCGCGGGCGATCGAGACGACTGAATCGACGGCACACTGCACCGGCGTCTGGGATCTCACGTGATCGGGGACCGCGGCTCTTCTCCGCTGTTCGCTGCCCGGGACCCAGGTGGCCGGCAGCGCGAGCTGCCAGTCGACCGGGCAGCTCGCCTCCTCGGAGGCCAGCCAGACGCCAGCGCTCTGCTGGCAGTTGGCCATCCGGCCGAGGCCGGGGACGAACTGGCGCTCGACGCCGACGGAGTGCCGGCCCGCTTTGGGAACCGCGAGCGGCTCGACGATCCAGGCGACCGGCTGGAGCTGCCGGTCCACGAAGCGGGCCAGGGACTGGCGCACCGGCTTCCACTCCCACGGGGAGGTGGTGATGAACTGCTGGAGGCTCTGCATCGCGCCGGCGTCGGCGGCCTCCGCGATGCCCTTCATGGTCTTGCGCCCCTTCGCGGACAGCAACCCCCGGACGTACAGCTCGCCCCATCGGCGCTGGTCACTGCGCGGTACCGAGGCGAGCAACTGCCCACACATGCGGTCCACCTGATCCTGAGAAAGGTCCTGCGGATCGAAGCCATCGAATCCGACGTCCACACCCATCCCTCCTCGAAGCAATGCGCGAATACCACGACCCGGCGGAATTGTTCATCATTCCGGGCATGGCAGAGCAGGGGAAATCGCCATTCCGGACGCATTTCCCGAAAATCATCTGCACTGCTGAGCTCGACCGCCCATTAGAGCAGAGAACCGACTCCGGCAGAACAACTCGACGACGGTTTAGCGAGTTCCATATGCGACGCGCGCGGACCTTGCGTGTCCGGGAAAGCGGGCACCCCAGGCAATTGTTGGCACAGCGTACGGACCTTAACGGTAGGGCCGGTTTTCCGCCGGTCAGGTGCGCGAGAGTGCCGCCTCTTCCAGGTCGAGCTCGTGCATCACCCGCCGCAGCACCTCGTCGTGGATCCGGCCCTCGCGGCAGAGCCGGACGAAGACGCTGCGCTCGGTGGCGAGCATCTCCCGTCGCAGCCGACGGTACGCGGCGGTGGGCGGCTCGGCCCGCGGCGAGGCGCCGTCCGCCCCGTCCGCCCGGATCCGCTCCCAGGCGGTGGAGCAGCGGTGCTCGGCCAGGTCCCGCAGGCGGTCGAGCACGTCGCCGGGTACGTCCTCCTGGCCGCTCGTGATGCTCTCCTCCACCCGGGCCCAGGCCGCCCGGACCGCCACCTCCTGCGCCATGGCCTCGGCGAGGGCGTCCTGACATGCCTGCCCCTCATCCCGCAGGCGCAGCCGGCGCGCCACCGCGGGGAACCCGAGGCCCTGGACCAGCAGGGTGCCGAGTACCGCCGAGAAGGTGAGGAAGAGCACCAGGTCCCGGTCCGGCATGTCGGGCGGCACGGCGAACGCCGCGGCCAGCGAGACCACGCCGCGGGTGCCGGCCCAGCAGATCGCGGCGGGGTGCTGCCACGGGGGCGCCGGGTCGCGTCCGCGCAGCCGCGCCGACAGTCGACGGGGCAGGTAGGTGGCGGGGAAGATCCAGACGGCCCTGGCCAGCAGCATGGCGGCGAACACCACGGCCGCGGCACGGCCCAGCGCCGCCGGGTCGGTGGTGTGCAGGGCGCGGAGCACCGGGCGCAGTTGGAGGCCGATCAGCGCGAAGGACACCGCCTCCAGCACGCAGGTGGCCAGCCGCCAGGTGGCCTTCTCCTGCAACCTGGCCTCGTGCGAGGCTCCGGCGAAGTGGTGCCCGAGGTACAGCCCGGCGGCGAGCACGGCCAGCACTCCGGAGGCGTGGAAGGACTCGGCGGCCGCGTAGGCCCCGAACGGGACGAGCAGCATCACGGCGTTCTCCGTGACGGCGTCGGCCAGCCAGCCGCGCAGCCGACGGACCGGCAGTGCCAGGGCCAGGCCCACCGCTACGCCGGCCAGGGAGGTGTACGCGAACTCGGCCGCGCCGTCGAGGAACGTGGTGGTGCCGCCCAGGGCGACCGCCAGGGTGAGCCGGAAGACGGTCATGCCGGTGGCGTCGTTGACGATGCTCTCGGCCACCAGGATGGTGACGATGCGTCGCGGTAGTCCGAGCCGTCGGGCGATCGACACCGCGGCGACCGCGTCGGTGGGGGCGAGGATCGCTCCCAGGACGAAGGCGGCCGCCCACGGCATCCCGGGGACGACGGCGTGCGCCGCGAGGCCGACGACCGCCGTGGTGAACAGGACAAGCCCGACGGAGAGCAGGCCGATCGGGCGGGCGTTGGCCCGCAGGTTCAGGTAGGAGCTCTCCACCGCGTCGGAGTACACCAGCGGGGGCACGAAGACGATCAGCGTCAGGTCCGGGTCGAGGTGGTACTCGGGGACGCCGGGGACGAACGAGACCAGCAGCCCGGCGACGACCGCCGCGATCGGCGGGGAGGCACCCGCGCGGTGGGCGGCGGCGGAGACCAGGGTCGCGCCGACGACCAGGAGCAGGATCTCAGCCACGCCCGGCCTGGCCGTCCTGCGGGCGCAGCCAGAGCGCGCCGAGCGGTGGCAGTACGACGTCGACGCTGGCCGGCAAGCCCTGCCAGTGGCCCGCCTCGGCCGTGACGGCGCCGAGGTTGCCGACGCCGCTGCCACCGTAGCGGTCGGCGTCGGTGTTGAGCACCTCGCGCCAGCCACCGGCCCGGGGGAAGGCCAGGCGGAACGGACCGCGGACCACCGGCGAGAAGTTGTGCACGCAGACCAGGGGTTCGCCGTCGTCGTCGTAGCGAATGAAGGAGAGGACGTTCTCGTCCGCGTTGTCGGCGTCGATCCAGCGGAAGCCGTCGGGTTCGCCGTCGCGCTGCCAGAGCGCGGGGACGGCGTGCTGCAGCCGGTTGAGGTCGCGGACCAGGTCGCGCACGCCCCGGTGCTCGGGGGTGTCGAGCAGCGGCCAGTCCAGCGAGTCGTCGTGCCACCACTCGGACGGCTGGGCGAACTCCTGGCCCATGAAGAGGAGTTGACTGCCGGGATGGGCCCACATGAAGGCCAGGTAGGCGCGCACGGAGGCGAACCGCTGCCACCGGTCGCCGGGCACCTTGCCGAGCAGTGAGCCCTTGCCGTGGACGACCTCGTCGTGGCTGATGGGCAGCAGGTAGGTCTCCGCGTGGGCGTACATCATCGGGAAGGTCATGCCGGTGTGGTGGTGGCGCCGGTGCACCGGGTCCTGGCGGAGGTAGTCCAGGGTGTCGTGCATCCAGCCCATGTTCCACTTCACGTCGAAGCCGAGCCCGCCGGCCTCGACGGGCCGGGTGACGCCCTCCCAGGCGGTGGACTCCTCGGCGACGGTGACCACCCCGGGGAAGCGGCGGTGGAGGGTGGTGTTGAGCGCCCGGAGGAAGGCGACCGCTTCCAGGTTCTCGCGGCCGCCGTGGACGTTGGGTGTCCACCGGCCGGGTCCGCGCGAGTAGTCGAGGTAGAGCAGGGAGGCCACCGCGTCCACCCGCAGGCCGTCGACGTGGAACTCCTCGCACCAGTACAGCGCGTTGGCGATCAGGAAGTTGCGCACCTCGGGGCGGCCGTAGTCGAAGACCAGGGTGCCCCAGTCGGGATGTTCGCCCCGCTGCGGGTCGGGGTGCTCGTAGCAGGGGGTGCCGTCGAAGCGGGCCAACGCCCAGTCGTCCTTGGGGAAGTGCGCGGGCACCCAGTCGACGATCACTCCTATGCCGGCCCGGTGGAGGGCGTCGACCAGGTACCGGAAGTCGTCCGGGGTGCCGAGCCGGGCGGTCGGTGCGAAGTACGAGGTGACCTGGTACCCCCACGAGCCGCCGAAGGGGTGCTCGGCGACCGGCAGGAACTCGACGTGGGTGAATCCCAGGTCCTTGACGTAGGAGGGCAGTTCAACAGCGAGTTGTCGGTACGTCAGACCACGGCGCCAGGAGCCGAGGTGGACTTCGTAGACGCTCATCCGCGCCGGGCGCGCCGACCGGGCGGCCATCCACGCGGCGTCGCTCCAGCGGTGCCAGGAGGTGTAGATCCTGGACGCCGTCCCCGGCGGGCGCTCGGCGGAGAAGGCGAACGGGTCCGCTTTCTGCTGCCAGGTGCCGTCCGCGCCGAGGATCTCGTACTTGTACAGGGCGCCTTCGCCCGCCCCGGGCACGGACAACTGCCAGATTCCGGAGGAGCCGAGCGGCAGCATCTCGTGCCCGGCGCCGTGCCAGCCGTTGAAGTCGCCGATCACCCGTACCGCGCCGGCCGCCGGGGCCCAGACGGCGAAGTCGGTGCCGTCGGCGCGGGGGTGGGCTCCCAGCACCTGCCAGAGCCGCTCGTGACGCCCCTCGCCGATCAGGTGGAGGTCGAGCTCTCCGAGCGTCGGCGGAAGCGGATCGAGGAGTGAGGTCACTGAGGTCACCGTGAAGTCCTCGTCAGGGGTCGGATGGTGAAGACATGGGCGACCTGCCCGGCGAGCGGGTCTAGCCGGACGCCGTTCTCGCCGCCCCAGCGGTAGTCGGCGCCGCCGAGCTCGTCGTGGACGTCGAAGGCCACGCCCGGCTGCAGCCCGAGTTCGGCGAGGTCGAGGGTGAGGGTGCCCTGCTGGGCGCGGTGCGGGTCGAGGTTGAGCACCACCAGGACGGTGTCCTCACCGAGCCGCTTGGAGTAGGTGAGGATCTGCCGGTTGTCGCAGAAGTGGAAGCGCAGGTTGCGCAGGTGGTGCAGGGCGGGGTGCTGCTCGCGGATCCGATTGAGGGCCGTGATCAGCGGGGCGAGGGAGCGCCCTTCGATGGCGTCCCAGTCGCGCGGCCGGTACTGGTACTTCTCGGAGTCGGCGTACTCCTCGCCGCCGGGCGCGGCCGCGGCTGCCTCGCACAGCTCGTAGCCGGCATAGACGCCCCAGGAGGGACCGGCGGTCGCGGCCAGCACCGCTCGCACCGCGAAGGCGGCGCGTCCGCCGTGCTGGAGGTAGCCCGGGAGGATGTCGGGGGTGTTGACGAAGAGGTTCGGCCGCAGGTAGACGGCCGGTTCCTCGCCGTCGAGCCCGGCCAACTCGCCCAGGTACGACTCGACCTCCTCGCGGGTGTTGCGCCAGGTGAAGTAGGTGTAGGACTGGTGGAAGCCGATCCGGGCCAGGGCGTGCAGCATCGCCGGGCGGGTGAACGCCTCGGAGAGGAACAGGACGTCCGGATCGGTCGTATGGACGTCGGCGAGCAGGCGCTCCCAGAAGCCGAGCGGTTTGGTGTGCGGGTTGTCGACCCGGAAGATCCGCACGCCCCGGTCCATCCAGTGGTGGAGCACCCGCAGGCAGGCGTCGTGGATGCCGTCCGGGTCGGCGTCGAAGTCGATCGGGTGGATGTCCTGGTACTTCTTGGGCGGGTTCTCGGCGTGGGCGATGCTGCCGTCGGCCCGGTGGCGGAACCACTCGGGGTGTTCGCGGACCCAGGGGTGGTCGGGCGAGCACTGCAGGGCGAAGTCGAGCGCGACCTCCAGGCCGAGGTGGCGGGAGGTGTCCACGAAGTGCCGGAAGTCCTGGTCGGTGCCGAGGTCCGGGTGCAGGGCGTCGTGCCCGCCCGCGGGCGAGCCGATGGCCCACGGCGAGCCGGGGTCGTGCGGGCCGGCGGTGAGGCTGTTGCCGGGGCCCTTGCGGTGGCTGGTGCCGATGGGGTGGATCGGCGGGAGGTAGACGACGTGGAAGCCCATCGCGGCGACGGCGGGCAGCCGCAGCGCCGCGGTGCGGAAGGTTCCGGAGCGGGGCGGCTGTACGCCGGACGGGTCGAGGACGGCGCCCTCCGAGCGAGGGAAGAACTCGTACCAGGAGCCGTACAGCGCGCGCTCGCGCTCGACCCGCAGCGGGAATTCCGGTCCGACGGTGAAGAGTTCGCGCAGCGGTCCGACCCCGGCCGCGGCGGTGACCTCGGGCGACAGGGCGGCGGTCAGCCGCTCCTCCGCCGGGCGGCCGGTGTCCCGTACGACGGCCGCCGCCCAGGCGAGCACGGTCTGCGCGGGAGTCCCGACGGCGAGCGGCCCGAGGGCGGCGCGGGCGAGCAGGGCGGCGCCCTCCTCCAGGACCAGCTCGATGTCCACGCCTGCCGCGACCTTGACTTCGGCCGCGTGCCGCCAGGTGGCCAGCGGGTCGCTCCAGGCCTCCACGCGGAAGGTCCACTCCCCCAGCAGGTCGAGGACAACCGCGGCGCTCCAGCGGTCGGTGCCGCGCACCTTCTCGACCATCAGGGCCCCGGGGCGCTCCAAGCCGTCCGGGCCGGTGAGCACCACCTGGGCGCCGATCTCCTCGTGCCCCTCGCGGAAGACGGTGGCGGACACCTCGAAGGGCTCGCCCGGCACCGCCCGCGCGGGTCGGCGGCCCTGGTCGACCGAGGGCCGCACCTCGGTGATCGGGATCCGTCCAACGGGGGACGGGAGTTGGTGCGGGCGCAGTTCCTTCACGGGCAGGATCGACTCGACGGTCATCGGACTTCGGCCCTTTCCCCCACTGATCGGTAGACGTCGTGGACCTGTCCGGCGATCGCCGTCCAGGAGAAGTGCTCGGCCGCCCGGCGGCGCCCGGCCCGGCCCATCCGGCGGGCCCGGTCCGGCTCCGCCAGCAACGCGTTGATCCGCAGCGCGAACTCCTTGGCGAAGATCTCGGGCGCGTCGGGCTCGCCGTCACCGCCGAGCGGGACCAGCAGGCCGGTCTCCCCGTCGGCGACCGCCTCCGGGATGCCGCCCACGGCGGTGGCGACCACCGGCGTCTCGCAGGCCATCGCCTCCAGGTTGACGATTCCCAGCGGCTCGTAGACCGATGGGCAGGCGAACACGTCGGCAAACGAAAGCAGTTGACGTACGGCCGCACGGGTCAGGGGCTCCTCGGCGTGCACCACGTCGGCGCCCAGCGCGCGTGCCCCGCGGACCGCCGCGGCGAACTCCGCAGCTATCTCGGGGGTGTCGGGGGCACTGACGCACAGGACCAGCTGGGTGCCGGAGGCCAGGTGCGGCGCGGCGCGCAGCAGGTGTGTCAGGCCCTTCTGTCGGGTGAGGCGGGCGACGCAGGCGACGGTGGGGCGGTCGGTGCGGACGCCCAGGCGGCGCAGCTCGGCGGTGCCGGGGTCCGGGGTGAACTCCTCGGTGTCGATGCCGTTGTGGATCACCACGACCCGGTCGGGGTCGAGCTCCGGGTAGCAACGCAGGACGTCGTCGCGCATCGCGCCGGAGACGGCGATCACCCGGTCGGCGCCTAGGAGGGCGGTGCGCTCGCAGAACGAGGAGAGCGCGTAGCCTCCGCCGAGCTGTTCGGCCTTCCAGGGGCGCAGCGGTTCCAGGCTGTGGGCGGTGACCACGTGCGGGACGCCGTACAGCAGTTTGGCGAGGTGGCCGGCGAGGTTGGTGTACCAGGTGTGGCTGTGCACGACGTCGGCTCCGGCGGCGGCCGCGGCCATGGCGAGGTCGGTGCCGAGAGCCTGGAGTGCACCGTTGGCTCCTGCCAGGCCTGCGGGCGCCTGGTGGCCCGTGACGTGCGACGAGGGGCGGGGCCCGTCGAAGCACTGGACCCGAAGGTCCACCAGCTCCGCCAGCTGCCGGGCGAGTTGCTGGGCGTGGACACCGGCGCCGCCGTAGACGTGTGGCGGGTACTCGCGGGTGAGCAGGTCGACGCGCATCACGCCGCCCTTCCGTTCAGGGGCGTCCCGCCCAGCCAGTGCAGCAGGTCCTTGAGTCCCGAGAGGCTGGCACCGGCGGGTATCCGCGCCTCGCTCCCGATGTCGAGCCGGGGGAACACGCTCACTCCGCGCAGGTGGGTGCCCGCCCCGATCCTGACCTCGTCACCGAGCGCGCAGAACTCCTCCAGGACGACGGGGCGTTGGAGGGTGGAGCGGATGTCGACCATGGCGCCGAGGAAGGCGTCGGAGATCCGGGCGCCGGGGCCGACGATGCTGTGGTCGCCGCAGGCGACGCCGCGCAGCGAGCTGCCCTCGCCGAGGTCCACGCCGTCGCCGATGTCGGACTCGGCGAGGACGACGCCGGGCCCGATCTCCACGTCCCGGCCGATCCGTACGTTCGGGCCGATCCGGACGGTGCCGTCGGCGACCTTCTCCGCGAGGGTCCGGCCGGTGGTCCCGTCCTTGAGGTACAGGCTGCTCTCGTGGATCCGGGCGCCGGCCAGGGCGCTCACGGGCGGGTCGATCCGGCCGCTGAGCATCGGGTACTCGTCGCGGAGGACCTCGCGCAGGGTGGTGAGGTAGTCGCGGGGGCTGCCGAGGTCGCCGAACTTGGCGATGGGGTGGGAGGCGATCCGGTGTCCTCGGGCCGCCAGGTACGGCAGCAGGTCCCCGCCCCAGTCCAGGCTGCGGCGGGCGAGCGCGGCGAGGGCGGGCTCGCGGGCGATCACCCGCAGCCGGTCGCAGTCGACCAGGTACATTCCGGCGTTGGTCTCGACCCGGCCCGCGACGTCGAGCGCGCCCGCCGCCCGCAGGGTGGCCAGGTCCGGCTTCTCCAGGAAGCCCGCCACCCCACCACCGGGACCGCGCAGCACCACTCCGTACTTGCCCGCCGCCTCGGCGGCCGGACGGAGCACGGTGGCGAGGGTGACCACGGCGTCGTTCGCCCGGTGGGCGCGGCTCATCGCGCCGAGGTCGAAGTCGAAGACCGAGTCGGAGGGGAAGACCAGCGCGAGGCCCGCGAGGTCCCAGTACTCCAGGCAGCGCAGGGTGGCCTCGCCGGAGCCGGTGTTGCAGCTGTCGAAGCGGGTCCTGGAGTAGCGGACGGACACGCCGAGCTGCTCCCCGTGTTCCAGGATCGCCTTGGTCTGGGCGCGGTTCTCCCCGCCGTTGGCGGCGACGTAGAAGTGGTCGACGCCCTGGGCCCGCAGGTTGCCGACCGCCCACTCGATCAGGCTGCGGCCGACCAGGCTCATGGCGGCCTTGCTGCGCAGGTAGTCGGAGGAGTTCAGGGTCAGCGGCCGGGCCCGCACTCCCCGGCCTCCGACCAGGGCGATCGCGGACAGAGTCTCCATCGTTGCCGTCACCTCCGGCGTACCAGGGAAGGGATGATCATGCGAAAACGTTCCACCAGCGGGTGGTCGGGATGGGCGTCGACGAACAGTCGCCTCCCAGCGATGACCGCCAGCTCCGGCGTGTACGGGAAGGCGGCCTCCACGGGCGATCCGTACGCCGCCTCGGCCCGCTGCGCGGCCAGCTCCGGCGGCACGCCCGGCGGCACCATGTTCACCAGCACCACGCGCCGCGCGCAGCCGAGCTGGCCGGCGAACTCAATGGTCTCCCCGGCGCCGCCGAGGTCCAGGTGGCACGACCTGGTCACCACCGCCAGGGTGTCGGCGCTCGCCACGGCGGTCACCGTCTCGTTGTTGATGCCCGCGTGTGTGTCGAGCAGCAGGAGGTCCAGGCGCAGCACGTCGATCAGCCGGTCGAAGCCCTCGCGCAGCAGGCCGACGTCGTACCCCTGCGCGATGATCTCGTGGATCCCGGAGGCCTCCGCCCGGGCAGGGACGAGGAAGAACCCGGTGCCGCCGGGTGCGGCGGGCAGCGCGAGGGCAGCGTCCTCGACCTCGCACCGGCCGACCAGGTAGTCGGCGAGGGTGCGGGCCGGTGCCTCGGCGCCGCCGAACAGGGCGTATGCGGCGGGTGACTGGATGTCGGTGTCCACCAGGGCCACCCGGTGGCCGTCGTCGGCCATCAGCCGGGCCAGGTTGGCCGCCAGGGTCGATCTTCCGGTACCCCCTCGGTGCGAGTGCATCGCGATGATCTGTGCCATTTCTCCTGTCCGATCGTCTGTGGATCCGCCGGCGGTGTCCGCGCCGGGTCAGCCCGGTCCGGCGGTCCGGTGGACGGCCATCATGGTGATGTCGTCGTGCTGCTCGGCGGCGCCCGAGTGCTCCCGCAGCGCCGCCTCCATCCGCTCCAGCAGGGCCCGTCCGGACGGCGCGGGCTGGCGCAGTAGGTCGAGCACGCGCTCGTCGCCGAAGAACGCGCCGTGCTCGTCGCGGGCCTCGGGGACGCCGTCGGTGTAGACGAACAGGGTGTCGCCCGGCCGGAGTTGCGCGTAGCCGAGGGAGAAGGCGCAGTCCGGGATCACACCGACGGCGGGACCGGTCGGCTCCAGCGGCGTCGGATCACCTCCCTCCCGGGGGACGAGCATGGGCGGGTTGTGGCCGCCGTTGATGTAGACCAGGCTGCCGGTGGCCGGGTCGAGGACGCCGAAGAACATCGTCGCGAAGTAGCCCTGTCCGCTGTGGTTCCGGGTGAGGTAGCCGTTCGTGCCGACCACGGCGTTCATCAGCGGCGTGGCCCCGACCACCGGGATGACGTGCGCCGGGTCGACGGCCTGGTGGGTCGTCATCGGGCTCTGCAGGCCGCTGTGCTCGGCCGTGTGCCGCAGCAGGCTGCGGATCAGCGCCATGAACAGCGCCGCGCCCACGCCCTTGTCGCAGACGTCGGCCACCACCAGGGCCAGCCGGCGCCGGTTGACCAGCTCGAAGACGTCGTAGAAGTCGCCCGCGACCTTGCGGGCGGGCCGGAAGCGGACGTCCAGGTCCCAGCCGTCGGGGCCCGGCAGCTCCTCGGGCAGGAAGCCCTCCTGGATCTGCCGGCCGATTTTCAGCTCCCTTTCGTAGCTGAGGAGTTCGGCCTGGGCCTCGACCTCCTCCATCGCCCGGCCGAGCTTGGCCCGCTCGTAGCAGCTGCGCAGCCGGGCCCGCACCATCGGCGGGAGGAACGGCGGGACGATGTAGTCGTGGCCCAGCCTGATGTGCTGCTCGATGTCGTCGAAGCCGTCCTCCGCGTACACCACCGTGATCGGGGTGGTCCCGCTCTCGGCGAGGCGCCGGCCGATCTCCCGCACGGCCCGCGGCGGCATCGCCGCGGGGGTCAACAGGACTTCCGCCCAGGGGGGCTCGCCCTCCAGGGCTTCTCGGGGGGTGCGCACCTCGACGGCGACGTCCTCGTGGGCGAGGGCGGCCAGCAGTTCGGGGGGCGGGTTCCGCTCCTGGTCGACCAGGAGCGCGGTCACGTCGGGCATGGGGCTCCTCATTCGGTTCGGTGTCGCCGCATCACGAGGGTGCTGCGGTTGTGTCCGTCGGCGTAGCAGTGGCTGAAGTCGTCCAGGGCGGTGAGGGCGAGGTGGATCCCCAGTCCGCCGATCGGCCGCCGCGCCAGCGGGACGTCGAGCGTCGGGGGTTTGCACCCGGCAGCGGGGTCGAAGGGCGGGGCGTCGTCCTCCAGGCGGATCCAGACGGTGTCCTCGTCCATCCCGCCCGCGAGCCGTAACTCCCCCTCGCCGCCGCGGTAGCCGTGCATCACCACGTTGGTGGCGAGCTCGTCGGTGGCGAGCCGGAGCCGGTACGCGGCCTCGGGGGCGAGCTCCGCCCGCTCGGCGAGCTCGTGGCAGAAGCGCGCGACCTCGTCCAGGGAGGTCAGCGTCGCAGCGATGCGCAGGGCGTCCATCTACGGGGGTCTCTCCGGTCTCACTCGTCGATGAGCGTGACGCTGTGGTCAAACCCGGCCTGCCGGATGGTGCGGGCCACCGGTGCGCTGGCGCCGGACACGGTGATGCTGACGTCGTCGCCCATCTTCTGGCGAGCGAACACCAGGGAGCGCAGGCCGGCGCTGGCCATGTAGGTCAACCGGTTCGCCTCGATGCGGACATGGGTGACCCCGGCGGCGGCGGCCTGCTCGATGGTGTCGTGGAAGGCGAGCGCGCTTGCCGCGTCCAGCTCGCCGACGAGGCTGATGGTAGCGGTATCGGTGGACGTGGTGACCGAGACGGTGAGGGCCATGGGCGGTATCTCCGATTCTTTCGGGTGTGCCGGCGTCGTTGGTGTGGCGTCGGCGTTCGGGTGTCAGCGCGCGAGCAGGATCACGGTGGAGCGCGGGGCGATCCGGTAGCGCCCCGGGTCCTCCAACGGCGGTTCGGTGCCCGGTAGGTGGAGGTCGTGCGGGGTGGTGGCGGCGGTGTCGGCCACCAGGTGCCAGGCCGTGCCGGGGCGCGGCCGTGGGAGTTCGAGGTCGTGCGGCTCCCAGTGGGCGTTCATGGCGACGTAGATCTGCTCGTCGCCCCCGCCGTGTCCACCGCGCAGGACCGCCAGCAGTCGGCTGTCCGGCGACCAGTCGGGCTGCCAGGCGCGCACGCCGTGCCAGCTGACCTCGCTGCCCGGGTGATCGGCGCCGCGCAATAGCGGGTGGGCGTGCCGGAAGGCGATCAGGCCCCGGACGAAGCGGTGCAGGTCCGCGTTGGTTTCCAGCAGGTCCCAGTCCAGCCAGGACAGCTCGTTGTCCTGGCAGTAGGTGTTGTTGTTGCCGGCCTGCGTGCGGGCCAGTTCGTCACCGGCCAGCAGCATCGGCACGCCCTGGCTGGTGAGCAGGATCGCCAGGGCGTTCTTCATCTGCCGCCCGCGCAGCCGCAGGACCTCCGGGTCGTCGGTCGGGCCCTCGATGCCGCAGTTCCAGCTGTGGTTGTCGTTCGCGCCGTCCGCGTTTCCCTCGCCGTTGGCCTCGTTGTGCTTGGTGTCGTACGAGACCAGGTCGTGCAGGGTGAAGCCGTCGTGGGCGGTGACGAAGTTGACCGAGGCTGCAGTGCCGCGGCCCTGGTAGAGGTCGGGCGAGCCGACCAGTCGGGTGGCCAGTTCGCCGACGGCGCCCTCGTCCCCCTTGAGGAACCGGCGCACGGTGTCGCGGTACTTGCCGTTCCACTCGGCCCAGCGCCCGTAGGCGGGGAAGCTGCCGACCTCGTACAGTCCCGCGGCGTCCCAGGCCTCGGCGATCAGCTTGCAGTGCCGCAGCACCGGGTCGTGGGCGAGCTGCTCCACCAGCGGCGGGTTGGCCAGCGGGGTGCCGTCCGGTGCCCGGTCGAGGATGGCCGCGAGGTCGAAGCGGAAGCCGTCGACGTGGTACTCGGACACCCAGTGGCGCAGGCAGTCGAGGATGAAGTCGCGCACCACGGGGTGGTTGCAGTTGACGGTGTTCCCGGTGCCGCTGAAGTTGTAGTAGTGCCCCTCCGGCGTCAGCATGTAGTAAGTCGCGTTGTCCAGGCCCCGGAAGGAGATCGTCGGGCCCTGCTCGTTGCCCTCGGCGGTGTGGTTGAAGACCACGTCGAGGATCACCTCGATGCCGGCCGCGTGCAGCTCCTTGACCAGCGTCTTGAACTCGTCGGCCTGCATGCCGAAGCGTCCGGTGGCCGCGTAGCCGGCCTTGGGCGCGAAGAAGCCGACGGTGTTGTAGCCCCAGTAGTCCGTCAGCGGGGTGCCGGTGGCCGGGTCGCTGCGCGGGTTGTCGTGTTCGTCGAACTCGAACACCGGCATCAGTTCGACGCAGTTGACGCCCAAGTCCCTCAGGTAGGGGATCTTCTCGCGCATCCCGGCGAAGGTGCCGGGGGCGGACACCCGGGAGGACGGGTGCCGGGTGAAGCCGCGCACGTGCAGCTCGTAGAGCACCAGCTCCTCGGTGGCGGTGCGCGGAGGCGCGTCGTCTCCCCAGTCGAAGTCCTCCCTCACCAGCCGGGAGCGGTACGGGCAGGGGCGGTCGCAGTCCGGCGGGCTGCCCCACACGTCCCGCCCGGAGATCAGCCGCGCGTACGGGTCGGTGAGCACCTGGTCCGGGTCGAAGCGGTCGCCGTGCTCGGGGTCGAAGGGGCCCTCGGCACGGAAGCCGTACTCCAGGTCCTCCTCGTCCAGGCCGAAGACGGTCATCGCGAAGACGCTGCCGGTGCGGAACTCGGCGGGGAACTCCAGCTCGGCCAGCGGCTGCGGGGCGCCGGCCTCGAACAGCACCAGCCACATCCGGGTGGCCCGGTCCGAGTAGACCGAGAAGTTGATGCCGCCCGGTACCGGCGTGGCGCCGAAGGGCAATGGATGGCCGGCCCGCACACCGAATCCGGCGATGGTGCGGGTCGGGTAGGCGTCGATTCGGTCGGCGGTGCTCATTCGCGGACCGGTCCGAGCACGGCCGACGCGTTCTCCCGGACGTCGAAGAAGTCGAGGAAGCCCGTGGCGGCCATCACGAACCGCACCTCCTCCGCGAGCCCGACCAGGACGGTGGCCGTCTGCCGGCGCAGCGCCTGCCGGTGCACCAGCAGGAGGGTGCGCAGGCCCGCGCTGGAGATGTACGGCACCCCGCTGAGGTCGATGACGGTGGTCGCGGTACCGCCGATCAACGGCAGGATGTCTGCCTGGAGTTCGGCCGAGGTCACGCTGGTGATCTCTCCTTCGAGCTCGACGACGGTGACGCCGTCCTGCTCGCGGGAGCGGACCGAGACGGTCATGACGCCTTCCCTACCGGTTCGAGGCGGACGCGGACCTTCACCCGGCCCTGCCCGCGCGGCAGGCGGACGGTGAGCGCGTCGGCGTCGTAGTCCGGGTACGGCGTGCCGTCGAGCTCCACCTCGGCGATCCGCACTGAGCCGGTCGGCAGCAGGTCGGGCGAGACCCGCAGCAGCCCGTCCGGGAGGCCCGCCGGGTCGGGCTTGAACCAGAAGTCCATGCCACGGCCGCCGATCAGCAGGTTGTTGTAGACCGCGGCGAGGTAGCACAGCTCGGCCGAGTGGTACATGCTCATCGAGTGGCTGCCCTTGAGCCGCTCGGTGCCGAGCAGGTAGGGCGTGCCGGAGGCGAGCACGTTGAAGTAGACGGCGCCCTCGTCGTGGTCGAGGAAGTAGGCGTTGTAGAAGGCCTCGGCGTGGCGGGCGTCGCGCAGGAACCGCTCCTCGCCGGTGGTGCCGTGGAGGATCAGGTAGGCGAGAATCGCCTGTTCCTGCTGCCACCAGGCCTTGCGGTCGTGCCAGGCGAAGCGGTGGTGCTCCTGCCCGTCGGCGAGGACGCGCTCGACCACGTCGTACCAGCCGCCGCGCTGGCGGTCGCTGCCGACGGCAGGCATCAGCTCGCCGATCTCGGCGGCCGTCGCCAGGTACTCCCGCTTGGGGCGCAGCGCGTGCATGCGCATCAGGTTCCAGGCGATCTTCAGGTTGTGGCCGACCACCGCGCGGTCCTGCTGCCACCCGTGGGTGGTGTCGTGCGACCAGTCGCGGTGGAAGCGCTCCTGGACGAACGGGCTGTTCTTGCGGTCCGGGCTGTGCTTGTCGGCAGGAAAGTGCTCCACGATGGTGTCGAAGGTGTACTCCAGCATCCGGGCGTAGGCCTCGTCGCCGGTGGCAAGGTAGAGGTTGATCAGGTACGCGGGGGCGTGGTCACCGACGGAGTTCCAGTTCTTGCGTGCCTTGTTGGGCCCGAGCGATTCGTGGTCGGCGCGGAACAGGATCGGGTCGATGTGCGAGTAGTAGCCGCCCTGCTCGCGGTCGAGGAAGAACTTCTCGAACAGCCGCAGGGTGGCGTCGGCGTCGGACTTGATCCGCAGGTCGCCGGTGACCCGGTAGGTCTGGACCGGTCCGGCCAGCGCGTAGATCTGCTCGTACATCGGGATGGCGTCGTAGTCGTCGGAGAACTCCGAGGTGAAGAGCTTCTTCTCGGTGTCCCCGTCCACGCTGAGTCCGTGGTACCAGTAGACGACGTCCTCCTCCGGGTCCACGACGCGCATGTGCTCGCGCAGGTACTCGGTGCCGCGTTCGGCGACCTCCAGGTACTCGTCGTCGCCGGTGAGCATGAAGGCGGAGGCCATGCCGTACACCAGACGGGAAATGGTGTCGGTCTCCTGGATGTGGCTGGCGGTCTTGTCGCCGCCCAGGCGCAGCTGGGTGCGGTAGCGGGTGAAGTCGACCGGGCCGTCGCCGAACTGGGCGCGGCGGTAGAAGCCGGCGATGGACTCCAGCTGGCGGATCCACCAGTCGGTCTCCTCGAAGCGATACGCCCCGGGCCGGCGGCCGGGGAACAGCAGCCGCTTGGCCTCGATCCGCGTCGTGCCGCCCTCCGGGTAGAAGACGACGTGGGCGTGGAGGTAGCGTCCGGGCTCCAGCATCGAGTCGAGGTGGCCGCCGGCGTCGGCGTACGGCTCGTCCAGGTTGCGCAGCAGTTCCGCGGAGACCTCGCCGACGGTGGAGATCTCGAACTCCCGGCCGTCGGCGGTGCGGAGGGTGAAGCGCCCGGCGTCGCGGTCGTGGGCGGTGACGTAGCCCGCGACGGTGTCGGAGAACGTGAAGTTCACCGTGTCAGACATGGAGCTCCCTTTCGGTGATCTCGATGGCGTCCGCGTCCCGGTAGCCCTGGCTGACCTCGACGACCACGCCGTCCGGGTCGCGTAGCCAGACCGTCCGCCAGCCGTCCAGGACGTCGTCGAAGTCCAGCGGGCCGAGCGTGACGTCGGCGGCGTCGCCCATCGCGGCGAGCAGGGCGTCGATGCTGTCGGTCCGGAAGGCGATGTGGCGCACCGCGCCGGGCTGTGCCGGGCCGTCGGCCGGGGCGGCCAGGGCGGCCGGCTCGCCCGTGGCCGGGAAGAGTTCGAGGTGGGCGTCGCCGTTGCGCAGGAAGAGGATCTCCCCGTCGCCGACCGGCACCGCCCGGGTCCGGCGGAAGCCGAACCAGCGGGTGTAGAACTGCTCGGTCACGCGCTGGTCGCGACAGTTGAGGCCGACGTGGGCCCAGCGCATCACCGGCTCCTCCGGTCGGCGAGGAGGTCGATGACGGTCCTGGCGAGGAGGTGGTGGTGCTCGCCGGTGCGTGCGGTGACCAGGTCCCCGTCGACCACGACGTCCTGGTCCACGTACTCGGCTCCCATGTTCCGGACGTCGCCGATCAGGTTGTTGTGGCAGACGACCTTGCGGCCCCTGACGGTCTGCGGGATGGCGGAGGCCAGCCACATGCCGTGGCAGATGATGCCCTTGACCACTCCCGGTTCGGAGAGCGCCCAGCGCAGCAGGCGGGTGGCGGGGGCCAGCCGGTTGACGTCCTCGCTGTAGCGCAGCCGGTCGGCCACCATGCCGGAGGGCACGATGATCGCGCCGTACCGGCGCGGGTCGGCGCCTTCGAGGCTGCGGGTGACGGTGAGCGGGGCGCGGAACTCGTGCCCGGTGAAGGTGAGTTGGCTCTCGCCCCAGAGGCGGCTGAGCAGGTCGACCTCGGCCCCCTCCTCGGCGAAGCGGTGCCGGTAGTAGGTGATCTCGGGCTCGTAGTAGTCGCTCTCCACCAGTACAGCGATGCGGGTGCCGGTCAGCGTCCCTTCCCGGACGGCGATGTCAGCCATGGGTTCCTTCCCTGATCAGGTCGGCCGCCCGTTCGGCGATCATCACGACGGCGGCATGGGGGTTCGCGGAGGGCAGGGCGGGCATCACGCCGGCGTCCGCGACGCGCAGCCCGCTGACCCCGTGGACGCGCAGCCGCGGGTCCACCACCGACAGGTCGTCGGTGCCCATCCGGCAGGAGCCGGCGTGGTGGTGGTAGCTGTCGGCGGTGCGCCGGACGAAGGCGCGCAGCTGCTCGGCGTCGCGGACGTCGGGCCCGGGCCACAGCTCCTGCTTGTGCCAGGGCGAGAAGGCGGAGGTGCCGATGACCTCCCTGGCCTGCTTGACGCCCTGGACGAGCCGCTCCAGGTCGGAGCGGTCGCCGAGGTAGTTCGGGTTGACCAGCGGCCGGGCGAGCGCGTCGGCCCGGCCGAGTCTGACCCAGCCGCGGGAGGCGGGCCGGACGACACCGGGCAGGACGCTCACCGTGTCCGGGTGTTCGCGGCCCAGGGCCGGGTCGAACGGGACGTGCACGAAGGCGAGTTGGAGATCGGGGGCGATCAGTCCCGGTTCGGAGGCCAGGAACAGGGCCGCCTCCGAGAGGTTTTGCCGGGCTGCCGGGACGGGGGTGCGCGACTCGGACATCACCGCGGTCAGCACGTGGTTGTGGAAGTTCTCCCCGACGCCGGGCAGCGCCGCGTTGACGGTGATGCCGAGCTGCCGCAGGTGGTCGGGGTTCCCGACGCCGGAGAGCAGCAGCAGCTTCGGCGACTCGATCGCACCGGCGGCGAGGATCACCTCGGCCGTGGCGAACGCCTGGTGGATACCGACACGGAGCACCTCGCCGTGCACGTCGCGCACCGCGCGCCCGTCGAGGCCGGCCGACTCCGGGCGTTGGAGGTACTCGACTCCGACGCAGCGGCCGCCGGCCAGAACCAGCCGCAGTGCCTGGGCGTCGCTGCGCAGCGTCAGGTTGGGCCGCCCGAGGGCGGGTTCGAGGTACCCGGCGAGCGCGCCCCGCCGCCGGCCGGCGGCGATGTCCAGGCGGTGCCAGGCGACGCCGTGCCGCGGGCCGTCGGCGAAGTCCGCGAGCTGCGGGTGGCCGAGCTCGGCACAGGCGTCGACGAAGGCCCGGGAAGCCGGGTTGGCCGTGCCGAGGCCGGCGTGGGTGAGCGGCCGGTCGGCTTCCATCCGATCGAAGTAGGGCCGGACGTCGCGGTACGACCAGCCCGCCGCACCCCGGTAGGCCCAGTGGTCGAAGTCCGCCGGGTGGCCCCGGACGTGCATCATCAGGTTGAGGTTGCTGCTGCCGCCGGGGGCCCGGCCGCGCGGTTCGCGGGTCACCCTGCCGTCCAGGCCCGGCTGCGGGGTGCTCCGGTAGCCCCAGTCGATGCGGCTGCCGAGCAACCGCATCCAGGCGGTGGGGTCGTCCACCTCGGTCGGGATGCGACCGGCGCCGGCCTCCAGGACCAGCACCCGCACGTCCCGGTCCTCGGTGAGGCGGTGGGCCAGGACGCTGCCGGCCGTACCCGCTCCGACGACGACGTAGTCGAACTCCTCCCTCATCACAGCCCCGAGCTCTGGGACAGCACCTGGAACGGCAGGGTGTCGTGGTGGTTGGACATGTAGGTGATCCGGCCGTCGTGGATGCGGAAGTAGTTCATGACGTCCGCCTCGATCGGCCGGCCGGAGGAGCTGCGGGCTGAGATGTGGGACACCACGGCCGCCTCCTCACCGCCGGCGTCGACCAGGAAGTAGCGCGGGAGGTTCTCGAAGGAGGCGTACATCGCCCCCATGCCCCGCATCATCGAACGGAGCCTCTCGCGCCCCTCGATGCGGCCGGCGAGCTGTTCGTCCATCACCATGTCCTCGGCGAAGAGGTCGCACCAGCTGTCCCAGTCGCCGTCGTTGGCGTGGACGTAGTAGTTGGCCAGTACCTCGCGGGCGTTCATCGCTTCCCTCCCGGTCACAGGGCGGCGGAGCCGGGCATGGGCTCCAGCGCGTTGCAGGTGTAGGTCCTGATCAGCGGTGTCCGGCCGTCCTCGCCGGCCACCACGGTCCAGGTCTGGTCGGCGTCGAAGCCCAGCCAGTGGCTGTCGGCGGCCGGCGCTCTCCACGCCCTGGCCTGCCAGTTGACGTTGACGCGGACCTCGGCCGCGCCACCGTCGATGGCGGCACGGACCCGGAGCACGGTGTGCTCCTCGTCGAAGAACCGGTGGATGACGGCCTCGTACCAGTCGGCGAAACCCGCGTGGCCGCGGAAGACACCCTCGGGGAAGCGCAGTTCGAGACCGTCGTCGACCAGGAACCGCTTCATCTCCTCCGGGTCGCCGTGGCGGTCCAGGGCGGCGTACCACTGCTCGACGAGGGTGCGGACGGCCCGCTCAGTGAGGAGGGGTCGGGCGGAGACGGACTCCGGCATCGCGAGGACTCCTTGAGTGTCGTCAGACCTGGACGTCGACCAGGAAGGGCCCGGTGGCGGCGAGCATCCGCTCGACGGCTGCCGCCGCCTCCTTGGGCTTCTCCACCCGGATGCCGTCGGCGCCCAGGGCGCGGGCCAGCTCGGCGAAGCGGATGTCCGGTCGGGAGAGGTCGAAAGAGGAGGGGAACGCGTGCGCGGGGATCTGCCGCTCCTTCCAGTACTGGGCGATGTTGTCGTCCAGCAGCCGGTACTTGCGGTTGTTGCAGACCACGAACTTGGCGGCGATGCCGTACCGGGCCGCGGTCCACAGCGCCTGGTAGGTGTACATCGCACCGCCGTCCCCGGTGAAGCCGACCACCGTGCGGTCGGGGTGGGCCAGCTTGGCGCCGATCGCCCCGGGAATGCCGACCCCGAGCGAGCCGCCCCGGGTGAGGAAGTAGTCACCGGGACGGTCCGGCGGCAGGTGCCTGACCACGGTCGGCGAGGAGGTGAGCGCCTCGTCGAAGACGATCAGGTCGCCACCAGTCTGCCGGGCGAGCTCCTGGACGAACCGCTCCAACGTCGTGTCCGCGGGCGCGGCCGGCCGCTGCTCGGCCCTCCGGGCGGCCAGCCGTGCGGCGGCGGAGCGCTTCTGGCGCAGCGTCAAGCGCGCTGACAGCTCGGCGGCCAGGGCGGCCAGGGCCGGTTTCGGATCGGCCACCAGGCCGAGGTTCACCGGGTGGTTCTTGGCGATCTCGTACGCGTCGAGGTCGATGTGCACGATCCGCGCGTCCGCCCGGAACGGGTTGCCGAGCACCGGGAAGACCTCGGGGAAGACGTACGTGCCGACGATCAGCACGGCGTCCGCCTCCGCGACCACGGCCGCGCTGCGCTCGCCGAACATGTGGCCGGTCTGGCCGCACGAAAGGGGGTGCGAGGCCGGCATGTTGACCTCGGAGGAGTCGACGGACCAGACCTCCGAGCCGAGGCTCTCGGCCACCCTGACCAGCTCCGCCTGCGCCCCGGCGACCGCCACGCCGTCGCCGACCAGGATCAGCGGCCGTTCGGCGCCCGCGAGCAGCCCGGCGGCGCGGGTCACCGCCTCCGCCGGCGGGGCGGAGGCGGTGACCGGCAGGGAGGTGGGCAGGACGGGCTCGTCGTTGAGCTCGTCGAGGACGTCCATCGGCACGGCCACGAACACCGGGCCGCGCGGCTCGGTCATCGCGATCTTCACCGCTCGGCGGACCACCCGCAGCAGCGAGCGCGGATCGGTCACCCTGGTCGCGTACTTCGTCACCGGCCGCGCCATCGCGACCAGGTCGGCCGCCATCTGCGCGTCCATGGCGTCATAGCGCACCCCGGCGTCGCCGGCGATGACGACCAGCGGGGTGTGCCCGCGCAACGACTGATAGAGCATGCCGATCCCGTTGCCGAGGCCGACGCCCGAGTGCAGCTGCAGCACCGCCGGCCCGCCGGTCACCCGGGCGTAGCCGTCGGCGATTCCTGCCGCCACGGTCTCCTGCAACGCCAGCACGTACTGGAATCCCTCGGCGTGGTCCGCCGCGTCCAGGAATCCCTGCTCGACCGTTCCGGGGTTCCCGAACATCAGCCGGATTCCGTCGGCCTGGAACTGCTCGATGAGTTTGACGTTTCCCGTCTTTCCCGCCACCGGATTACTCCTGCCCTTCCTCGGCTATCGGATTCCCTACCAGCCGAACCTGGCGAGGCCCTCTTCCAACATTTCGACCATTTTCCGACCGGTGAGGAAGGAGTCCGGGGTCGAGCGGCCGGTGACGAACGGGTAGTCGACGATGACCGACAACGGCTTTCCGAAATTCCCGTGGTAGGCACCGTCGGGCCCCGTGGCGTCGCGCAGGATGTACTCCAGCGGGTACGGCGGCGGACCCATCACGAAGTCGGTGCCGAGGAAGCCGGTGCCGTCCTTGTAGTCGTACTCCTTGCAGTGGCCGGTCACGTGCTTGCCCCGGATGATGCTGCTCCGGTCGTCCCACTCACGAGCGAAGGCGAGGCAGGCGACGCCGTAGCACTCGGCGCCGATCGGCTTGCCGGCCCGCAGGAAGGCCAGGATCAGGTCGTGCACCCGCTCGTTGTTCGCCAGGTCGACGATCGGGCCGCTACCGCCGACGATCAGCAGCGCGTCGTATCCCCGCAGGTCGGCGTCGATCCGCTCCAGTGACCGGTGGTACTCCTCCAGCTCGTGGAGGTAGTCCGGCGAGCTGGTGTAGGGGCGTTCCGGAAGCCAGGCGCTGAGGTCGAGCGGGTCGTCGAGCCGGTTGCCGCTGTCCACCGCCCGGCCCAGGGCGGCCACCTCGGCGGTGGTCACCGAGCGGCCGAGCGGCGGGTCGACGTACTCCTCGTCGAGGCTCGGCGGCAGCGCGCGAGCCCGCTTGCCGTTGGGCGTCGCGAACGTGACGCGGTAGCCGCGCTGGTCGAACTCGCTGAGCGGGCCGACCAGTTCCTCGGCCCAGTAACCGTATTCCGAGAGAACTATCAGAATGTGCTTGGGCATTTCCCCGTCCTCCTTCATCGGCGGTTGTCCGACATTGAGACTGGAGGTGGGGGGCGTGCCTGTCAAAGGGCTCGGATCCAGTTTGTGAGGTTGCCGCGAGTTGGTGAGGTCGCGTTCGGGGGGCGTCAAGAACCGGCCCCGGGAGCAGAGTTTGTCAGGTCGCCGCATGGACCCGCCCGACCCTGGATAATCTCTCGGTCGCCGACTCGGGAGAGAAGAAGGCAGGCGAATACGAGAATGACGAGAAATCCGTCCGAGGAATTCCTCACGGCCGTGCACCGGGGCGACGCCGACGGCGTGCGGCGGTCGCTGACCGCCGGCGTCGACCCGGGCACCCGCGACGCCAGGAGCGGACTGACCGCTCTGATGATCGCCGCGGGTCGCGGGAACGCCGCACTGGTCCGGCTGTTACTGGAGGCCGGAGCCGACCTCTACACCGCGGACTCGCGCGGCGGCGGCACCGCGCTACACAAGGCCGTCCAGGGCGGCGACCCGGAGACCGTCCGAGTACTGCTGGACGCGGGCGCGTTCGTCGACGCCGTCGCGGCCACCACCGGGCACACCCCGCTGATGGACGCGCTCTGGTACAAGTGGCCCGCCGTGGCAGCCGTCCTGCTGGAACACGGGGCAGGGCTCAACCTGTCGACGCACTACGGCTTCTCGATGCGCGAGCACTTCGAGTACGAGCTCAACGTCAACACCCGCGGCAAGGACGAGTTGCTGGCGGCCGAGCGCCTGCTGAGCGTCCGGACGCAAGCGGACCAGGAGGCGGCCGAGGAGCAGAAGCTGATGGCCGCGGTCGTCGCCGACGATCTCGGCGCGGTCCGCCGCCTGCTCGCCGAGGGCGCCGAGGTGGACTCCCGCTTCCCGGTCGTCAACGGCTTCAACGACGCGCACACCCCGCTGCTGGTGGCCTGCCGCGACGGCCACCAGGAGATCGCCCGCGAGCTGCTCGCCGCCGGAGCCGACGTCAACGCCATCGAGCCCACCTTCGGCGCCGTCCCCCTGCACAAGGCCGTCTACAACGGCCACGCCGGGATCACCGCGCTGTTGGCAGCCACGCCCGGCACCGACCTGGACTTCCAGGGCATCACCAACGGCTACACGCCGCTGCACGACGCGCTCTGGCACGGTTACGAGGAGTGCGCCCGGATCCTGATCGACGCCGGCGCCCGGCGCGACCTGGTCGGCCACGACGGCAAGCTGCCGGCCGACATCGCCCGCGAGAGCCTCGGCGCCGAGCACCCGCTGACCCGCGTCCTGTCCAACGACCGCTGAGGAGCGCAGCATGCTGTTCTACGTCCAGATGAAGTGGAAGCACGAGGGCCGGATCTCACTCGACGAGCTGTGGGAGGTCGAGCAGGAGGAGGCCGAGCACGCCGTCGACACCATCAACTCCGGTTTCTGCGTCGGCATCTGGAAGGTCGCCGCGCAGAAGCGGGTGATCGCGATCATCGACTCCCCCGACGCCGAGGAGCTCGACCGCACCGCGCTGGGCCGGCTGCCGATGCGCGAGTACCTGGAGTTCGAGGAGGTCTGGCCGCTGCGCGACTACCTCGGCTTCGCGGAGGACGTCAAGAAGCGCTACCAGGTCTGACTGGCCGGCACCTATCCGAAGGAGGAGAAGTGATCCATCAGATCATCCTGGCTTACCCGAAGCCCGGGATGTCCGAGCGGGAGTTCCAGCGCTACTGGGTCGAGGAGCACGCGGTCCGGTACGCCGCGAAGATCCCGCAGATCAAGCGGTACTGCGTCGACACCCGTGTCGCGCAGCCCGACGACGAGGCGGACCCGCTGTGGAGCGGGGTCGCCGAGATCTGGCTGGAGAACGAGCAGGAGCAGCTCGCCTCGCTGCAGAGCCCGGAGTTCCTGGAGGGTGCCCGCCTCGACGAGCCCCGCTGGGCGGCGTTCTGGCGCACGGTCGTCCTGGACACCGACGCGCACGTGGTCACGCCCGGCGCCGGCGGGGCGCCCGCGATCAAGGTGATGATCCTGGTCAAGCGCCGCGAGGGCCTGCCGCTCGCCGACTTCCGGGCCGACAGCCTCACCCGGCACGCTCCGCTCGCCGAGAAGGTCCCGGGCCTGCGCCGGTACGTCCAGAACCACACCCGCGACGCCTTCTACGGGGTGGGCGAGGCGGTCCTGGACGCCGCGTACCAGCTCTGGTTCGACGACGTGCGGGCCTACGAGACCGCCCGCAGCACCCCCGAGTACCGGGCGCTGCTCGGCGACCTCGACCGCATCGCCGAACCCCGGTACATCCACACCCTCCTGCTGGAGGAGCGCTGGATCCTGGGCCGCGAGACCGGCGCATGACCGGCGACGGGCTCCGCGACCGACTCGACATCGTCGACGTGTGCACCCGGATGTGCTGGCACACCGACAAGCGCGAATGGGACCGGCTGCGGACGGACGTCTTCGCGGACGAGGTCCTGGTCGACTACACCAGCCTCAACGGCGGCGACCCGGCACAGCTGACGGCGGAGGACCTGATCGCCGCCTGGTGCGGCCTGCTCTCCGACCTGACCGCCACGCAGCACCTGCTGACCAACCACCTGGTGCGGATCGAGGGTGCCACCGCCGTCGCCACGGCCGACTTCCAGGCCACGCACCTGCTCCCCAACGCGCTCGGCGGCCCGCTGTGGACGCTGGGCGGGCACTACCGGTTCACGCTCCGCCGTACGGCGGAGGGGTGGCGGATCGACGGACTGACGATGACCGCCGTGTGGGCCGAAGGCAACCGGCAGATCCTGGAGAGGACCAAGTGATGAGCACGACGAGGGAGATCGCCACCGGCTGGTTCGCCGCTCTGACCAGCGGTGACTTCGAGCGGGCGCTGAACTACCTGGCGGACGACGTCGAGTGGATCAACTACACCCCGGTACCGGGCTGGAACGACGCGATGCCGTGGATCGGCACCCTGCGCGGCAAGGCCGCCGTCAAGGACAGCCTCGGCGTCTTCGCCGGCCTGGTCGAGCTCGGGAAGGAGGAGTTGATCGAGCTCGTCGTCGACGGCGAGCAGGCGATGGGCGTCCTCTACGAGCGGTCCACCGTCAGGAAGACCGGCATGGCGTTCGAGATCGAGTTCATCCAGTGGCTCACCGTCAGGGACGGGAAGATCGTGCGCTGGAAGTCCTTCACCGACCCCTCGCAGATCCTGCGCGCCATCAAGGGGGCGGCGGTATGACCGAGGCCGTCCACGCCGAGCGCGTCATCTTCGACAGCGACGGCACCGAGCTCGTCGGCACCCTGTACCGCTCCTCCAACCGGGGCCGCGGACCGGCGGTCGTGGTCCTCGGCTCCTGGACGACCGTCAAGGAGCAGATGGCCGCGGCGTACGCCCGACGGATGGCCGAGGCCGGATTCCACGCGCTGACCTTCGACCCGGCCGGCTACGGCGAGTCCGGCGGCCAGCCCCGGCAGTTGGAGTCGCCGGCTCGCAAGATCCGCGACGTCCACAGCGCCGTCACCTTCCTCGGCCGGCACGCCCAGGTCGATCCGCACCGGATCGGCGCCCTGGGGATCTGCGCCGGGGCCGGGTACACCGCCGTGAACACCGCGAACGACCCGCGCGTGCGGAGCCTGGCACTGGTCGCGCCGTGGCTGCACGACGCCGCACTGGTCCGCGAGATCTACGGCGGCGCGGAGGGCGTCCGGCAGAAGACGGACCTCGGGCTCGCCGCGCGGGACCGGTACGAGCTGGGCGAACCGGTGGACTACGTCCCGGCCGTGAGCACCACGGACCCTGCGGCCGCCATGTTCGGCCCCTTCGACTACTACCTGGACACGCAGCGCGGAGCCGTGCCGGCCTGGGACAACCGGTTCGCGGTGATGTCCTGGCCGCAGTGGCTCACCTTCGACCCGCACCCCGCAGCGGCCCGGGTCACGGCGCCGACGCTGATCGTCACCAGCCATGACGCGGCCATCCCGCAGGGCGCGGAGAAGTTCCACGCCGACCTGGGCGGCCCGAAAAGCCTCGTCTGGACCGAGGGCACGCAGTTCGACTTCTACGACCAGGAGTCCACCGTCGACGAGGCCGCCACCCTCGCCGCCCGCCACTTCGCCGAGACGCTCGCCTGAGGCATCGGCGACCGGTCAGGGGTGCGGGGAACCTCCGGGCCAGCGGTACGCCGAAGACCACCCCGGCGACCAGTTCCTTGGCGAAGATGGTCGGCGGGTAGTG
>NZ_JBSFJV010000077.1:0-36315 GCF_053598235.1 Kitasatospora sp. NPDC001159 | reverse complement strand
CGTGGCCCCGCGGCCGCGTCCCGCTCCCCCCCGGCCCCCGCGCGGGGCGGGGGGGGGCCCCCCGCCCCCGGCGGCACCACTGGATAGCCGCACACCAGATCTTCTGCCCCTTGGGCGGGCGCCCTCCCCTCCCAGGAAACCTGAGGCTCAGCGGTCAGGGGTCAGCGGGCGGCGAGCGAGCCCACGAAGCAGTCCAGCCGCTCGACGACCTGCCGCAGGACGTCGACCGAGCCGAGCGGGTCGCCGTCACGCTCCAATCCGTGGTCGGCGCCCGGCAGTTCCAGCACCTCGTGCCCGGTCGAGTCGGCGATCCGGCGGTCCCACCGCCGGTCGGCGCTCCCGCCGACCAGCAGGGTCGGCGCCTGGGCCCGTCCGAGCGCGCGGGCCACGTGGTCGAGGGTGAGGACGGGCGTCAGCCAGGCCGCCGCGAGCCGGCGGTCGGCGGCGAGGCCGCCGGCGAAGGAGCCGAGGGACTTGCCGACCAGCAGCCGGCAGGCGCCGCGCTCGGCGTCGACGGCCTCGGTGACCTGCCGCTCCACCCAGGCGATCCACTCGTCCATCGTCAAGTCGGTCCATTCCCCCGGAGGTTGCCACCACAGTTCCTGGACCGTCCAGCCGTGCCGAAGCAGGACGGCGCGGGCGAAGTGCAGCAGTGGTCGGGCGGGCTCGTAGCCGCCACCGGGGATGACGAGTGCGACCCGGTCGGGGTCGCCGTCGTAGCGGGTGGGCAGGGTCAGCGGAGCGGATGCGGCCATGGCCGGAGGCTACCGCCCGGACGGTCAGCGGGCGATGAAGTTCCTGTCGATGAGCAGTTGCAGTACGTCGGTGTGGAAGTCCGGGAAGTCCATCGGGACGATGCCGAAGTGGGCGGGCTGCCGGCGGCGGGCGTCGAGGTAGTCGCGCACGGGCGGGAGGATGGCGTCGGCGTTGACCTTGGGCCAGCCGCCGTTGGCGTAGCTGGTGAAGTTGACGTACATCCGCGGGGAGCCCTGGTCGTTGTGGGCGCGGTCGAACCAGTCGATGACGGCCTGGGACTTGGCAGCGAGGCTGACGCCCTGGAAGGTGTCCTGGGTGGCGAACCAGGGGTTGGTTCCGCTGGACCACTGGATGACCGACCAGGGGTTGGCGAAGTCGGCGGCGAGGACGATGCGGCCGCGGGCCTGGCCGAGGGTGGGCCACCAGGGGTTGGTCCAGAACAACGGGCGGTAGCCGAGGTCGTCCAGGTAGTGGTTGATCCGGCGCTGGAACTCGGGGGCTTCGAGCCGGTTTCCGCCTGCGTACTCGTTCCTGATCCGCATGACGACGGTCTCGCCGGGGCGCGTGGCGAGAAAGGCGCGGCACTGGTCGAGGACGTCCTGGAGGCGCAGGTACTGGTAGGCGTCGCTGTGGTAGACGCCGAGTTCGTCGGCGGTGCCGGCCAGGCCGTTGCAGCGGATGTCCAGGAAGCGGATGCCGCAATGGAGTTGCTCCGGCAGGCCCCAGTTCTGGGTGTGGGACCACTCGGTGCCGTGCCAGGGGTCGGTGCAGCAGGAGGCGTGGGTGCCGGGGATGGTGAGGGTGGTCAACGGGGTGGCGTCAGCCAGGGCGGCCATCCAGGAGGACGGGTCAACGGCGTTGGCGGCCCGAGCTGTTACGGGTAGGAGGAGTCCGCCGACGGCCGGGAGGGCGGCGGCTCCCCAGCGCAGGACGTCACGACGGGTGGGGCTGCTCATGGTTGCTCCTTCACCTCGGCCTCGCTCGAACTGTGGTGCCCCCCAGCGGGTGTGCTCGACCGGACGTGCCGCGAAACTCCTTTGGCACTACCGAGGTTGACCTTGCGCACGATCACGTCCGGAGCGCCCCGGGCAGCACGGTCCGGGGGCGGGTCGTCACGACCGCGAGGGTGCCGGTCAGGGCGATCGCGGCGAAAACGGTCAGCGCCCCGGTGGTGCCGACCACCCCGGCCAGGGTGCCGCCCAGCAGCGCGCCGACCGGCATGACGAGCTGGCCCATCGAGCGTGAAAGACCGAGCACCCGGCCGAGCTGGTCCGGCGGGGAGAGCAGCTGCTGCAGGGTCACCGAGCTGACCGCCCAGACGGTCGCGCAGAAGCCGAACACCAGCTGGTAGGTGATCAGCACCGGCAGGGCGAAGCCCAGCGAGGCGGCCGGGATCAGGAACAGGGCAGCCGCAGCGAGCGGGCCGAAGACCGGGATCACCCGGGTCGGGCCGACCCGGGCGATGACCTTCTTGGCGGTGAGGACGGCGGTCACGGCCGCCACGCTGAAGGCGGTCGTGGTGAGACCGACCTCGCCGGGGCCCAGGTCGGCGACCTGGTAGGCGAAGTAGGCGAAGAGGCCGCCCAGCCCGGCCCCGCCGAAGTTGAGGGCGGCGGCGGCGACCGCGAGCCGGGCCAGCACCGGTTGGTCGCGGAGCACCCCGAGGCCCTCCCGCAGGGACTCGGCGATCCCCGGCCGCCCGGCCACGGTCTCCGGTGCGGCATTCCGCTGGAGCCCGGGCAGGCTCAGGGCCAGGGCGGACAGCCCGTAGCTGACCGCGTCCGCGACCATCGCGGTGGCCGCCCCGACGGCTTGGACCAGCCCGGCGGCCAGCCCGGGCCCGGCGATCTGGCCGACCGAACGGGCCCCGGCCAGCTTGGCGTTGGCGGCGACCAGGCCGTCCTCGGGCACGAAGCCGGACACCGCGGTCGGCACCGCGATGGCGGAGAGCCCGCCGAGCGCACCGGAGACTGCCGCCACCCCGTAGAGGTGGACCAAGGTCAGCGCGCCGGCGGCGTGCGCCAGTGGCACGGTGGCGATCAGCAGGAGCTGGACGACGTCCACGGTGACCAGCAGCCGCCGGCGGGAGGCGACCCGGTCGACCAGCACCCCGGCGAACGGCCCGGTCAGGCCCTGCACCCCGTACTCCAGGGCGAAGAGCAGGGAGGCGGCCAGCGGACCTGCGCCCAGGAGGAGGATCGCCAGCGTCGGCAGAGCCAGCGCCGTGACCTGCGTACCCGCCACGCTGACGCCCTGGGAGAACATCAGGGCGGGCACCGCCCGCCGGGAGGAGGAGGTTGGAGCGGCCACAGGGACTGTTCTCGCGCCCTCATCCGCCATGTCTCCCACGCTACTTCATCATCGAAGCCCAGAAGCCCGCGCCGGACGCCCCTGTTCGGCCGCGAGAAGCCGGCCCGGCCGACTTGCCCTGCTCCTGACGGCCGGGTCCCCAGCACCCTCAGGGCGTGAGCGGAGCCAGCGCGGTGGGCCGTACCGCGCCGACGGCGGCCGATCCCTGCAGCAGGGCGGCCAGGTCGTGGGGCGGGGCCGGTTCGCCGGTCGGGGTCGCCGCGGTGATGCGGTCCAGCCGGAAGCCCCGGCCGGCCCGGCGGGTGCGGCACCAGGCGATGAGGTACCACTTGCCGTCGGCGGTGAGCAGTCCGGCCGGTTCCACGGCGCGGTCGCTCTCCCGCCCGGCCGCGTCGGCGTAGGACAGCCGCAGCACCGTGCCGTCGGTGAGGGCCCGCTCCACCGCGATGCGGACCGACTCCGCGGTCCGGGTCGGCAGCGCGACGATCCGGGCGGCGAGTTCCTGAGCCGCCGTCGAGGCGGGGCCGGACATCGCGGCGACGATCTTCTGAGCCGCCGTCCGGGCCGCGCCGGCGTACGGGGCCGAGGCGTCGGCCGCGGCGAGCGCGGCGACCAGCGCCGAGGCCTCCTCGGGGGTGAAACGGATCGGCGGGAGGGTCATCGCCGGGTCGATCGACCAGCCCCCGCCCCGCCCGGTGGTGGCGCGCACCGGGACGCCCGACTCCATCAGCGCCTGGAGGTCGCGCTGGACGGTGCGCGCGCTCACCTCGAACCGCGCGGCGAGCGTGGCGACCGTCAACGATCGCGGCGCCGCCGCGCGCAACTCTTCCACCAGTGCATAGAGCCGAGGGGTGCGGTTCATGCGGCCGACGCTACCGTCACGCGCCGGCCAGGAAGTCCCGCTCTCGCTGCTGTTCCCGCGCGGTGACGGTCAGCGGGAACAGGGTGAAGCCGTGCATCGCCCCGGCGACGACGCCGAGCTGGACGGGCGCCCCGGCCGCCTGCCAGCGCTGGGCCAGGAAGAGCGAGTCGTCCAGCAGCGGGTCCTCGGTGCCGACGACGATCCGGGCGGGCGGCAGTCCGGTCAGGTCGGCGTACAGCGGCGAGACCTCCGGGTCACGCCGCTCGTCCGGGCCCAGGCCCGGCGTGAAGAGCTCGTAGCTGCCCCGCACCGAGTCGGAGTTGCTGAGCAGCCGCCGGGAGCCGAACAGCCGCTGGCTCGGCGTCATCGACAGGTCGTACGGGCCGAAGGCCAGGTGGGCCGCCCGGAACGCGCCGGTGATGCCGTGCCGGTCGCGCAGCCGCAGCAGGGTCAGGACGCTCAGGTGGGCGCCCGCCGACTCGCCGCCGATCAGCAGCCGCCGGGTGCCGAACTCGGCCTCGGCATGCTCCACCAGCCAGCGGGCGGCGGCCTCGCAGTCGTCGGGCCCGGCAGGGAAGGGGTGCTCCGGGGCAAGGCGGTAGTCCACGCTCACCACGGCCAGTCGGGCTTCGGTGGCCAGGCTCCAGAGCTTCTCGTCCTGCCCGTCGGCCGAGCCGAACGCCCAGCCGCCGCCGTGGATGTGCAGGTACACGCCGTCGACGTGCTCCGGCCGGAACACCCGGACCTTCACCCCGGACGGGAGGACGCGGTCCTGGCCCTGGGGCAGTCGCACCGGAGGCGTGTCGCCGCCGAGCCGGTTGCGTCGCAGGTGCGCAATCAGGGCCGCGTCGGGTGCTTGCCCGCGCGGGGGCCGGAGGACGGCGGCGGCCTCGAACTGCTCGTTGAAGGCCAGGGTCTCGGCGAGGCAGTCCTCGTCTGTGATCGTCATGAGTCGATCATCGCGACCCTTCGCGACAACAGCCTGTCACCCTTTTTCAGTGACCTACGTCACAGTAGATCGATAACTATCAAATCTGATACGGCCGCATATATTGCGAGAGGCGTCGATGCGCCGACCGCCGAGACCGAGCTGCGAATGCAAACTCGAGGCCCTGGCGGGGTCAGCGGGGCGGGATGATCCCGCTCAGCCACTTGAAGGTCGGGACGACCAGCGGCTTCCAGGTCGACGTCAGGTGCGCACCGGTGGTCTCGAACGGTGTGACAGTGGTCGGGCTCTTCGCCGCCTGCTGGAGGGCGGTCGCGTCCTCCAGCCCGTCGCCCCGCTTGCCGGTCACGTAGAGCGCGACGTTCGGCGGCGTCGGGGCGTGGGTGAGGATGTAGAGCGGGTTGGAGGTCTCGCGCAGCTTCGGGTCCTTGGCGGTCAGTGAGTCCTGTTCGCCGGCCGGGTCGTTGTAGCCGGACATGCTGATCGCGGCACGGTACCGGTTCGGGTGGGAGAGCGCGAGGCGCAGGGCGCAGTGAGCGCCGGCCGAGTAGCCGGACAGGGCCCAGCGGTCCGGGGTGGTGTCGGCCCGGAAGTTGTCCACGATCATCTGCGGGACGTCCCGCGAGAGCCAGGTGTCGGCGTTGACCTTGCCCGGAATGTCGGCGCACCCGGTGTCGGTCTTGCCGAGGAGGGTGACGCGCGGTGCGACCAGGATGAACGGGGTCACCTGACCGGACTTCATCTGTGGTTCCAGCTGTTTGGTCGCTTCCATGGCATCGCCGAACCAGGCGCTGGAGGATCCGGGGAACCCGGCGAGCAGTTCGACCACCGGGAAGGTCTTGTCCTTGTACGCGGGGTCGTCGTACTGCGGCGGCGTCCAGACCAGGACCTCGCCGTCGACTCCGGAGAGCCGGCCCTTGAGGTCGGCCTGCTTCACGTTCCTGGGCACGGCGTCCGAGTCGGGCGCGTGGAAGGTCTGCGGCACCTTGGGCGCGGGGGTGCCGGACGAGCCGGCGGGGGCGGCACCCCGGTCGCCGGCCAGGCCCTCGTCCTTCGGGGGCACGGGCACGGCCCGGACGTGGCTGGAGTTGCCCAGCAGGTCACCCCAGTTGTCGTAGAGCTGGTTCTCGTTGTTGACGATCACGAAGACCATGGCCACGGCGGTGAACTGGCAGAGCAGCACCGTGCCGAGGTAGGAGAGCGCGCGCAGCGGCGTGCGCCGCTGTTCCGGGGTTCGCGCCCGCCCGAAGAACCTTCCCCGGCCCAGCCATTGCGCCATGGCCAGCACGATGGAGCCCACGAACAGAACGATCGTGAGGATGAGGAAGGGGGTTCCCGTCAGGTTCATCGTGCTCGGAGCCGGTTTCTGTGCCAGCCGGGCCCGCGTGCCCGGTCACAGGGGAGACTCTGTGGAACTGCCGTTCGGTTGCCGAGTTCTGAGAATTTCCTGGGAACCGCCCGCGCACCCGGGGCCGGTCCCTAACGGACGGCGGGGATGCGGCCGCTGCGCCAGTCGGTGAGGCGCTTGCGGATGCTGGGGAGGATCGGGAGGGCGTCGACCTCGGCGGGGGTGAACCAGCCGACCTCGAAGGACTCGTCGGAGGTACGGAGCTCACCGCCGGTGGCGGCGGCGAGGAGGCAGATGGAGAACTCCTGGCGGACCTCGCCGTCGTCGTAGGCCAGGATGTGGCCGGGGTCGGTGTAGGTGCCGACGATGCCGGTGACGGCGATGTCGATGCCGGTCTCCTCGCGGGTCTCGCGGATCGCGCAGTCGCCGATGGACTCGCCGAGTTCCATGGTCCCGCCGGGCAGGGCCCACATATTGTTGTCGGTACGGCGCTGGAGCAGGACGCGGCCGAGGCCGTCCACTACAACTGCGGATGCTGCGGGCACCAGACTGTTGGGCTCGGGGGCGTTCGGGTCGTCCTCGTAGTCGCGCCTGGCCATGCGGATGCCTCCGGCGGTGGTGGCGGCCTTGGGCGCGACGCCCAAGGCCGCGAGGTCAGATGGTGGTGGCGCCGAACTCGCCCTCGCGGACGGCGGTCACGGTCCGCTCCATCCGTGCCGAAATCCGCTCGTCGAGCTCGTCCTCCAACAACAGGGGTTGCGCACTCAGGAAGATCGCCCTTGCGTGACCATTCGACTTCACAGCGTAGCTCCGCAATAGCAATCTGGTGGGGGGAATCCCCGAACTCATCAGGAGCAGCGCCATGACTTCCATGCTCAGAAAGATCACCGCCGAGGACCGCCGCGAGGCCGCCGACGCGCTCGACGACCTCAAAGCGACCCTTAACTCGGCGTCGTCATGGACCTCATCGGCGGCCGCCTCTACCTCCGCCCGCCGCACGGCGGCATCGAGTGGACCGCGCGCCCCGAAGACATCGGCCCGCCTCCCCCGAAGGCCTCATGACGTCACCGACCCGCCCCCGCGCCTCCCTGGTCGCCGCCGCAGCGTTCTCCGTCGCGGTCGGGACGGGCGCGGGGGCTCTCGCTGCCCACCCGCTGCGCCACGACGACCCCGGCATGGCGCACCTGCTCTTCCTCCTGGTCCTCTGCGCGGTGACCCTGCTGGTCAACTCCGCGCTCAGCGGGGCCATTCAGCGCCGACGCCCACCTCTGCCTGTGGACGATCCGTGACCAAAGTCCGACGCGGCCGTCGGCCTTTTCGATCCGACTCCATGCCATCGTGAAGGTCCGCACCTCATCTGGTGTACGGAGGGAGGGGAGAGAGATGGTCCGCGCAACGGGCATTGCCACGAGGCTTCGCATCGTTCTCGCAGGTCTGGTCCTCGGAGTCGCCGCGTGCAGCGGGGCGTCCGAGGACCATGGACCCGCCGGAGGCGCGATGACCGCTTCCGGTGGTGGCGCCGCAACTCCGGCCGCCACCCCGAGCATCCCCCGCCCGGTCTTCCCGGCGGACGCCAGACAGGCCGCCCTTCGCATGGCCAAGGAGGACGGTACGGCGCCCGCGCGGGACAGCGAGGTCGCCGTGGCCGACTACGACGGAGGCTACGGCCCGGAGCTGATCTGGCGCGCCGAGCAGACCGGCGGCTTCTGCATGGCGGATGTCAGCGAAATGGGGGTGAGTAAGAAGTGCGCGTCGGCCGAGCAGATGCACCTCGACGCCCTCCCGGTCCCCGGGGCCGGCAAGTTCCTGGGGGCCGCGCGGTTCACCGACCACGGGCACCCGGCGTGGGCGTGGACCCTGATGGCCAGCGGCGAGGAGATCGACCACCTCTCCTGCCAGGGGCGGGTGTTCGCGGCCCGGGCGGTGTTCTCCTCCCACCACGGAAACGTGCCCGTCGTCGTCTACACGGTCACCGTTCCGGAGGACCTTCCGGGCGAGTTCCGGGTGGCCGTGCGCCGTGACGACGGGCCCGCGGAGGAGCGTGTGGTGCTCAACCCCGGGGAATCCGCCACCGTACAGTGCTGAGCGATTACGGGGAGCGGTCCCACAAGGCGGGGGCGGTGCGGGGCACGCCGGAAAAGCAGTTGGTCCGCCCTCCCCTCCGGCCGACAATCGCCGGATGACCGATGACCAGATCGACTGGGGTCGCCTCCGCGCAGCCCGTCGAGCCAGCAAGCGCTTCTTCTCCGGAGCCCGCCCCGTCACCATCCACGAGCGGCTCACCGCCCTCGCCGCCGCAGTCGACCCGAACCTCTACCCCGACGTCTACGGCAACGGCGGCCCCGTCACCGAACTCGAAGAGCGCACCGCCGCCCTTCTCGGCAAAGAGGACGCGGTCTTCTTCCCCACCGGCACCATGGCCCAGCAGGTGGCCCTGCGCTACCACGCCGAGCAGACCAACAACCGGACCGTTGCCCTCCACCCGCTCAGTCACATCGAGCGGCACGAGCGCCACGCCCACACCCAGCTGACCGGTCTGCGCGGCCTCTGGCCCACCACCGAGCAGCGCCAGCCGACCCCCGCCGAACTCCACGACCTCGGTGAGCCCTTCGGCACCCTGGTCGTCGAACTCCCCCTGCGCGACACCGGCTTCCTCCTCCCCACCTGGGACGAACTGACCGAACTCACCGCCGCCGCCCGCGAGACCGGCGCCCGGGTGCACTTCGACGGCGCCCGGCTCTGGAACACCACCGCCCACTTCGGCAAGCGGCTCGACGAGATCGCCGCCCTCGCCGACAGCGTCTACGTGTCCTTCTACAAGGACCTCGGCGGCATCAGCGGCGCCGCCCTCGCCGGGGACAAGGCGTTCACCGCCTACGCCCGCACCTGGCGCCACCGCTGCGGCGGCCAGCTCTACCAGCAGTGGCCGGCCGCCCTCTCCGCGCTCTCCGGCCTGGAGACCGCGCTCCCCGAACTGCCCGGCTTCGCCGCTCACGCCAAGACCCTCATCCCGGCCCTGGCCGCCCTCCCCGGCGCCCGCATCCACCCGGAAGCCCCGCCCACCCATGAGTTCCAGCTCTGGCTGCCCCACCCCGCGCAGGCCCTGAACGCCGCCGTCCTCGCCCTCGCCGAGCGGGAGAAGATCTGGTTCGTCCCGGAGTGGACCGACGCCGCCCCCGGCCTCGCCATGGCCGAGGTGAGCCTCGACGGCCCGGCGCAGGACTGGACGGCCGAGGAAGTCACCGAACTTGGCCAGCGCTTCCTGGAGTTGGTAACCGCCGCCGAGCAGGGAACCACCACCGACTGAAGCGCCGGTCGCCCTCAACGCTCGCCACCCCGGGGCAGCACAGGCTTCACGTCCAGGATCGGCGTGCCGTCGATGGCCTCCAGGTCGCTGACCCGGATCCGCGGGCCGTCCACGGCGAGGACGGTGACCCGGTGCAGGCCGATGGGGTTGGGGCGGTCGGGCGAGCGGGTGGCGAAGACCCCGGTCTCCGGCCGGGCGTGGTCACCGCGCGGGTGGACGGCGAGCACCTCGCGGTCGGCCCGGTCGAGCCAGGTCAGCAGCAGCACCTCCTGCCCGGCCGCCAGGTCCCGCAGCCCCCGCTCGACCGAGGGGTCGAACACCAGCCAGGCGTCCGGCCCACCCTCGTCCCCCTGCTTGGGGGCGCCCACCCGGTCCGTCAGCGGCGACTCCACCCGTCCGATCGCCCGTACCTGGTAGTGCTGGTCCGCCATCACGATCTCTCCTCTGTTCGGTGTCGGATCCGGCTCCGCTGCCGGGGGATCGAGGCCCGCAGCCGGCGGATCGTCCGCAGCAGCTCCGTCCGGTGCTTCGCAGACTTCACCCAGGGCGGCAGCTTCTCCAACAGACTCGTCGGAAGGCCGCGTGTGGTGTCCCGCTCGCGCAGTGCCCCACCGCCCCACCGCCCGTTCCGTCCGCCCGATCATCGCACCATCCCATCGACGGCCCAATCCAGAAACCCGGCGGGCCACCGCCGGGTCTTTGTGTCAGAATGACGATATGAGCAAGCAGCATGTGGGGGACCTTGCCGACGTCCGCAACCGCGAGGACCTGGCCGCCCTGATGGCCGCCGGGGCCCGGCCGAAGTGGGTGATGTTCTGGGGCCACACCCAGCGCAAGGGCGGCGGGACGCGCCAGGAGTGCCTGAGCCAGTGGTGGCCCGGGCGGTTCACCGTCGACGGGGTGACGTACGCGTCCGCCGAGCACTGGATGATGGCCGGCAAGGCCCGGATGTTCGGGGACGAGGCCATCGAGCAGCGCGTCCTGGAGGCGCGCACGCCCGCCGAGGCGAAGAAGCTCGGCCGACTGGTCAAGGACTTCGACGACCGGACCTGGACGGCCGGCCGGTTCGAGCTGGTCGTCGAGGGCAATGTCGCGAAGTTCAGCCAGGACGAGGCGCTGCGCGACTACCTGCTGGGCACGGGCGGCCGGGTTCTGGTCGAGGCCAGCCCGCTGGACCGGATCTGGGGCATCGGCCTCCCTTCCGACGACATCCGCGCCGAACGCCCGCTGGAGTGGCGGGGGTTGAACCTGCTCGGCTTCGCGCTGATGGAGGCGCGGGCCCGGCTGGCGCAGTGAGGCCGGTCGTCCCGCTGCTGGACGGGGCGGTGGCGGTCTCGACCGTCGCCGCCCTGCTGCTGACGCCCGGAGTGCTGCGCCGGGAGGCCCGACCCGGACGCGAACGGCGCTTCGGCCCCGAAGGCGCACTCGCCCTCGTCACGGCGCTCATCTTCCTGAACCAGGCGCTGGTCGCGGTCTACGTCCAGCGGGTGAAGGGCGGGAGCACGGCGTTCATCACCCGCTACCTGCCGCCCGGGTGGTTCGACGTACCGCGCCTGGACCGCCTCGCCGCGCACTTCCCAGCACCGGAACTGCTGGCTCCCTCCGTGCTCCGGGTGCAGGCGTTCCTCGAACTCCCGCTCGTGCTGCTGGCGTTCGTCGCCGTGCTGCGGCGACTGGACCGGGAACTGTACGTCCGGGTGGCCCGCTCGCCGCTGATCCCGCTCGCGGCCGCCTCGTACACGGTGGCGTTCTGCGCGGTGGAGTGGGACCTGCGGAATCCGTACACGGTGGACGACATCCTCCTGCGGGTGTTCTCCGGGGCCGTCACACCGGTGCTGATCTCCTGGCTGGCGAGGCGCGAACCCGCCGGGCATCGGCCCCCGCGCAGCCCGCTGCTGTTCGCGCTCGACCTGTGGGCCTACGGGCAGTTGATGCTGGTGCTGTACGACACCGTGCTGCTCTACGACCTCGCCCGGATCGGCGGGCACCTGCCGTCCGCCGTAGCGGCGTTGACGGTTCTCGTGGCCACCCGACTCGTCGAGCACCGGGTGCCGTCGCCCACCGGCCCCCGGGGCGGCGCGCTCACCGGGACGATCGGACGGGGGCTCGCGCTCTTCCTCGTCCCGGCCCTGGCGATCCGCTACGCCGGAACCTTCGCCACGCCCCAACTCGCGGGCGCCGCAGGCCTGGTGGTACTGGCGGCGGCGCTGCGGCGGGACACCCTGCGGCTGCTCCCGGCCGCGGTGGCGGGTGCGATCGTCGGCTACGCCGTGGCGCGGATCGCCCCCGGCCCGTACTACGAGGCGACCCTGCTGCGGAGCGCGACCGGCGCACTTCTCGCAACGACCGCCCTCTGCGCGCTCCTTGACACCACTCGGGCACGACTGGTCGTGCGCTCTTAACTCCCCAGCCACATAACAACGCCAGGATGTCCCACAGTCAGGGTCTGGATGGACAGGTTGGGGCGATCATGCGTATGCGGCCGACGGCAGAATCCGCAGGCCAGCAGCCGAGCGGCGAGCAACAGGCCGCCGAACTCCGGGCAGAACTGGACGAGTTACTCCGCGCGAGCCGCTACGCCGGCCAGCGCGAACGGCGGTTGAACGAGGCGATACGCGCGACCCCGGGCCGCCACCGCCCGGACGGTGACCTCCTGCGACAGCTCGCCCAGGCCCGCACCCTCCGCGAGGACCTGGGCGCCCGCTGCCTCCAACTGAGCGACCAGCTGGAGGAGTTGGAAATCCAGCTCAGACAGCGGCAGCATCCCCACGAGGAACCGGAACCCCAGCCGAGGCAGACCCCACCGCCACCCCCCACCCGGCCCGACCTCGGCGGCCTCACGGAGCGGATCACCACCCTCCACCGCACCGGCGCCCTCCCCGAGGCCGAGGAGCTGCTGAACCAGGCCGCCACCCTCCTCGCCCCCGCCGACGCCGCCCTGCTGGTCGGCTTGCTCTCCCAGCGCGGCCCGACCGGCGCCTCGCTCCACCTCGCCCGGACGGCCGCCCGGGGCGCCGCCGACCACGCCGTCGCGGTGCTGGCCGAGCTGCGCGAACTGGGGCTGGCGGAGGAGGCGGCGGAGCTGTTCCACGCCTTCTGGGCCTATCCGGCGGCCGCGGTCCCCGACCTCCTCGGGGCCCTGGAGCGGGCCGGTCAGCGCGCCGACGGCGCGACCCTGCTCTGGGAGTGGGGCTCCGCCCCGACGCCCGAGCTGACCTCCCTCGCCGCCTGCCTCCAGCAGCACGGCCGCCCCACCGACGTCCGCACCCTGCTCCGCCAGGCCGCCGGCCGCCCCACCCCCGACCTCGCCGACCTGGCCACCGAGCTGCCGCCCGCGCTCGCCACCCTCCTGCTGACCGAGCTGGTCGCCCTGCGCCCGCCCGTCGAACTGGTCCGCCTGGCCACCGCCCTGAACGGCACCCCGGACCTCTACGGCCAGCTGCTGGCGGCCCTGCTCGCCGACGGGACCCGCCACCGCACCACCCTCGCCGCCCTCCGCACCGCCGGTCTGCCGACCGCCCCTACCGCCGCCCCGCGCTCCCGCTGGGGCCGGCGGTAGGGGGCATGAAGGACGGCACAACAAAAGGAGCCCCCGTCCGCCCTGCGATCAGGGGCGGACGGGGGCTCCCGGAGCCGGAGGAGCCGACCTAGCAGCCGATGAGGCGCGCGCCCAGGTACGCCTTCACCTGGTCGAGCGACACGCGCTCCTGCGACATGCTGTCGCGGTCGCGGACGGTCACCGCGTTGTCCTCAAGGGTGTCGAAGTCGACCGTCACGCAGAACGGCGTGCCGATCTCGTCCTGGCGGCGGTAGCGCTTGCCGATCGCGCCGGCGTCGTCGAACTCGACGTTCCAGGCGGTGCGCAGGTCGGCGGCCAGGCCGCGGGCCTTCGGGGAGAGGTCGGCGTTGCGGGACAGCGGCAGGACGGCGACCTTGACCGGGGCCAGGCGCGGGTCGAGCCGCATGCCGACGCGCTTCTCCATGACGCCCTTGGCGTTCGGCGCCTCGTCCTCGAAGTAGGCGTCGATCAGGAAGGCCAGCATGGCGCGGTTGAGGCCGGCCGCCGGCTCGATGACGAACGGGAAGTACCGCTCGCCGGACTCCTGGTCGTAGTACTTGAGGTCCTGGCCGGAGGCGTTGCTGTGCACCGACAGGTCGTAGTCGGTGCGGTTGGCGATGCCCTCGAGCTCGGAGAACTCGGAGCCGCCGAAGTTGAAGCGGTACTCGATGTCCACCGTGCGCTTGGCGTAGTGGGACAGCTTCTCCTTCGGGTGCTCGAAGAGCCGCATGTTCTCGGTGCGCAGGCCGAGGCCGACGTACCAGTCCCAGCGCTGCTGGAGCCAGTACTCGTGCCACTGCTCGTCCTCGCCCGGCTTGACGAAGAACTCCATCTCCATCTGCTCGAACTCGCGGGTGCGGAAGATGAAGTTGCCGGGGGTGATCTCGTTGCGGAAGCTCTTGCCGACCTGGGCGATGCCGAACGGCGGCTTCTTGCGCGAAGTGGTCTGGACGGCCTTGAAGTTGGTGAAGATGCCCTGGGCGGTCTCCGGGCGCAGGTACGCCAGGCCGCTGGCCTCCTCGGTGACACCGAGGTGGGTCTTCAGCATGCCCGAGAAGTCCTTGGGCTCGGTGAACTGGCCCTTGGTGCCGCAGTCGGGGCAGTTGACGTCCTTGAGGCCGTTCGGCGGCGGGAAGCCGTGCTTGGCCTCGTACTTCTCCTCCAGGTGGTCGGCCCGGTGACGCTTGTGACAGGAGAGGCACTCGGTCAGCGGGTCGTTGAAGGTGGCGACGTGGCCGGAGGCCTCCCAGACCTCGCGGGCCAGGATCACCGACGAGTCCAGTCCGACGACGTCCTCACGGGCCTGGACCATCGCACGCCACCACTGGCGCTTGATGTTCTCCTTGAGCTCGACACCCAGCGGCCCGTAGTCCCAGGCGGCACGCGTGCCGCCGTAGATCTCGCTGCAGGGGTAGACGAAGCCACGGCGCTTGCTCAGGCTGACGATCGTGTCGATCTTGTCGGCGGCCACAGTGCTCTCTTCAGTACGTACGGCACGGTCAGGGCACGGCTGGTTGCGCGTACCCGAATACCTCAGGTTACCGGCCATATGGGTACGGGGTTCAAATCGGTATCGTCCGTCCTCCCCCACCCATCGCCACCTGCCGTTCACCCATCCGAGTGAGTTGACAATCATTTCCACTTGAGATGATAATGATTGTCATGATGATCCGACGACGTGCCCGCTCCTCCCTAGCCCTGGCCGCCACCGCCCTCGCCGCCTCCCTGGCCCTCACGGCCTGCGGCGGCAGCAGCAGTGCCAAGGGCACGGACGGCAAGCTGAACGTCGTCGCGTCCTTCTACCCGATGGAGTTCCTGGCCCAGCAGATCGGCAAGGACCACGTCTCGGTCACCGACCTCACCGCCCCCGGCGTCGAGCCGCACGACCTGGAGCTCACCGCCAAGCAGGTCGCCAGCGTCCAGAAGGCCGACGCGATCGTCTACCTCAAGGGCCTGCAGCCCACCGTCGACCAGGCCGTCGACCAGTCCGGCAGCAAGCACGAGATCGACGCCACCGCCGCCAGCCCGCTGGTCGACCACCACCTCGACGAGGACACCAAGGAAGCCGGCGGCCACAAGCACGAGGGCCCGGCCGGCGACCCGCACATCTGGCTCGACCCGACCCGCTACGCCGCGATCGCCAAGAGCGTCGGCGACGAGTTCGCCAAGGCCGACCCGGCGCACGCCGACGACTACAAGAAGAACACCGACGGGCTGGTCACCGAGCTCACCGCCCTGGACCAGGACTTCCGCAACGGACTGAAGGACACCAAGACCAAGACCTTCGTCACCAGCCACGCCGCCTTCGGCTACCTCGCCGACCACTACGGCCTCACCCAGGTCGCCATCAACGGCGTCGACCCGGAGTCCGATCCCACCCCGGCCCGTCTCGCCGAGGTGCAGAAGGCCGCCAAGGACAACGGCGTCACCACGATCTTCTTCGAGACCCTGGCCAGCCCCAAGCTCGCCGACACCGTCGCCAAGGACCTCGGCCTCAAGACCGCCGTCCTGGACCCGCTGGAGGGTGTCAAGGACCCCTCCAAGGACGACTACCTCTCCGTCATGAAGCAGAACCTGGCCAACCTCCAGGCCGCCCTCGGCGCGAACGCCACCAGCTGACAGGACGCAGCACCATGACCCACCCGATACCCCCGGCCGTCCGCCTCCGTGACGCCGTCGCCTCGCGCGGCGGCCGGCCGGTGCTGCGCGGCGTCGACCTCACCGTGGAACCCGGCGAGGTCGTCGCCCTGCTCGGCGCCAACGGCTCCGGCAAGTCGACCACCGTCAAGGCCGTGATCGGCTCGGTGCCGCTGGAGCAGGGCACCCTGGAGCTGTTCGGCACCCCGTACGGCTCCTTCCGCGCCTGGCACCGGATCGGGTACGTCCCCCAGCGCACCACCGCCGCCTCCGGCGTCCCGGCGACGGTGCGCGAGGTGGTCTCCACCGGACGGCTGACGCAGCACGGGCTGCTGCCCTTCCGCCGCAAGGACCGCGCGGCAGTGGACCGCGCGCTGGCCGCCGTCGGCATGCTGGACCGGGCCGCGGACGGCGTGGCCGACCTGTCCGGCGGCCAGCAGCAGCGGGTGCTGATCGCCCGCGCCCTGGTCGCCACCCCCGACCTGCTGATCATGGACGAGCCGATGGCCGGCGTGGACGCCGCCAGCCAGCAGGTGCTCGCCGACACCCTGCGCGCCGAGGTCGGCCGCGGCGCCTCCGTCCTCCTGGTCCTGCACGAACTCGGGCCGCTGGAGCCGCTGATCGACCGCGCCGTGGTGCTGCGGGACGGCTGCGTCGCCCACGACGGCCCGCCCGTGCCCAACACCGGCCTGCACGCGCTGCCCGGCCACGACCACGTCCACCCGCACGCCGACCTCACCCCGCCGAGGCTGCTCGCATGACCGAGATGCTCTCCTACGACTTCATGCAGCGCGCCCTGCTCGCCGCCGTGCTGGTCGGGATCACCGCCCCCGCCGTCGGCATCTACCTGGTGCAGCGCCGCCAGGCCCTGATGGGCGACGGCATGGGCCACGTCGCGATGACCGGCGTCGGCCTCGGCTTCATCTTCCAGACCAGCCCGGTCTGGATGGCCGTGCTGGTCTGCGTGCTCGGCGCGGTCACCATGGAGCTGGTCCGCTCGCGCGGCAACCAGCGCGGCGACATCGCCCTCGCGATGCTCTTCTACGGCGGCATGGCCTGCGGCAAGCTGCTCGTCTCGCTCTCCGCCCAGGCCGGGGCCGGCTCACTGGAGAGCTACCTGTGGGGTTCGATCCTCACCGTCGCCCCCGAGGACCTCGCCGCGATCGCGGTGCTCGGCGCGGTGGTCATCGCGGTCACCGTCGGCCTGCGCCGCCAGCTCTTCGCGATCTGCCAGGACGAGGACTTCGCCCGGGTCACCGGCGTGCCGGTGCGCACCCTCAACCTGCTGCTCGCGGTGATGGCCGCGGTCACCGTCACGGTCGCCATGCGGGTGGTCGGGCTGCTGCTGGTCAGCGCCCTGATGGTGGTCCCGGTGGTCGCCGCCCAGCAGCTCACCCGTTCCTTCGCCGCCACCCAGGCCGCCGCCATCGCGCTCGGCGTGGTGGTCTCGCTGGCCGGCGTCACCGGCTCCTACCACCTCAACGTGCCCTCCGGCCCGGCCATCGTGCTGCTCGCCATCGCGGTCTTCGCGGTGTTCAGCGTGATCGCCGCGCCGCTCGCCCGGCGCCGCCACCGCCGACGCGGCGGCGCCGACCAGGGACCGAAGGTCTGCGACGTCCAAATCCCCGACCAAATCGCGGGAGGGACTTCCTCCGGCACGACCACCTCGGAGGGGCGGGCGGGACTGGCACAATGAGGTGCGAGACGCCCACGACCCCAGGAGGACCCACGGTGACCACCGCAGGCCCGTCGCCGCGCGCCCGATCGACCCGGCAGCGTGCCGCCGTCTCGGCGGCCCTGGACGAGATCGCGGACTTCCGCAGCGCGCAGGAGCTCCACGACCTGCTCAAGCACCGCGGGGACTCCGTCGGCTTGACCACGGTCTACCGAACGCTCCAGTCACTCGCCGACGCCGGCGAGGTGGACGTGCTGCGCACCGCCGACGGTGAGGCCGTCTACCGCCGGTGCAGCAGCGGGCACCACCACCACCTGGTCTGCCGGCACTGCGGCGCGACCGTCGAGGTGGAGGGCCCCGCGGTGGAGCGCTGGGCCAACTCGGTCGCCGCCGAACACGGGTTCAGCGACATCGCGCACACCCTGGAGATCTTCGGCACCTGCGCGGAGTGCGCGGAGAAGGCCTAGCGGCGGCCCGTGCAGGGGCAGCCTGTACGGACCAACGGCGAAGGGCCCGCGGGAGCGACTCCCACGGGCCCTTCGCCGTACCCGGTGTCAGCGCACCGGCGTCAGCACACGGACATCAGCACACGGACGTCAGCGCTGGGCGGGCAGCCCCGTCGGCCCGGCGACGTCGTTCGGGATCGCCCCGCCGAAGCGGCGGTCGCGCATCGCGAACTGCTCGCAGGCGCGCCACAGGTCGCGACGGTCGAAGTCCGGCCAGAGCACGTCCTGGAACACGAACTCGGCGTACGCGGACTGCCAGAGCAGGAAGTTGGAGGTGCGCTGCTCGCCGCTGGGGCGCAGGAAGAGGTCCACGTCCGGCATGTCCGGGTGGTACATGTACTTGGCGAGGGTCTTCTCGTTGACCTTCTTCGGGTCCAGCCGCCCGGCCGCGACCTCCTGCGCGATCGCCTGTGCCGCGTCGGCCAGCTCGGCCCGGCCGCCGTAGTTGACGCACATGTAGAGCGTCACGGCGTCATTGCCCTTGGTCTGCTCCTCGGCGACCTGCAGCTCCTGCACGACGCTCTTCCACAGCTTCGGCATCCGGCCGGCCCAGCGGATCCGCACGCCCATCGCGTCCATCTCGTCGCGCCGGCGGCGGATGACGTCGCGGTTGAAGTTCATCAGGAACTTCACCTCGTCGGGCGAGCGCTTCCAGTTCTCGGTGGAGAACGCGTACAGCGAGATGTTCTTGACCCCGAGCTCGATCGCGCCCCCGAGGACGTCCAGCACGACGGACTCGCCGACCTTGTGGCCCTCGGTGCGGGGCAGCCCGCGCTCCTTGGCCCAACGGCCGTTGCCGTCCATCACGATGGCGACGTGGTTGGGGACCAGCTCGCCGGGGAGCTTCGGGGGCTGTGCGCCGCTGGGGTGCGGGGTCGGGGGAACGTACGCCCGTTGCTTGCCGCCGCCGAAGAGCCGTCGCGCTGCCATGTGCTCACTTCTCCACGTATCTCATCGAGCGGATGCCCCGCTCCAGGTGCCACTGCAGATAGGCCGCGACCAGGCCGCTGCCCTCCCGCCAGTACCGCGGCTCGCAGGCGTCGGCCGTCTGCCAGTCCCCTGACAGCAGTGCCCCGAGCAGTACCAGTGTCTCAGGGGAGGGTACGGCACATCCGGGCACTCGGCAGTCCGCGCAGAGCACCCCGCCCGCCGGGAGCGAGAAGAAACGGTTCGGCCCGTCCAGGCCGCACTTGGCACAGTCCGTGAAGCTCGCGCCGTACCCGTTCACCGCGAGCGAGCGCAGCAGGAAGGCGTCCAGCACCAGGTGCGACTCGTGCAGCCCGGCCGCCAGCGTGCGCAGCCCGCCCACCAGCAGCAGGTACTGCTGGACGGCCGGCTCGCCCTCGTTCTCGGCGAAGCGCTCGGCCGTCTCCAGCATCGCCGTGCCGGCGGTGTAGCGGCCGTAGTCGGTCACGATCGAACCGCCGTACGGGGCGATGGTCTCCACCTGGGTGCACAGCGGCAGCCCGCGCCCGACCAGTTCGCTCCCCCGGCTGAAGAACTGCACGTCCACGTGCGAGAACGGCTCCAGGCGGGCGCCGAACTTGGACTTGGTCTTGCGCACCCCGCGCGCCACCGCCCGCACCTTGCCGTGCTGGCGGGTCAGCAGGGTGATGATCCGATCGGCCTCGCCGAGCTTCTGCGCCCGCAACACGACGCCGTCGTCCCGGAAAAGACTCATGCGGACCATTCTCCCCCAGCCGCGGGGCGGCCGGGGCGGCCGCCGTCGGGCAGCCGTGGTGCCCGCACCGGGGCCGTGGGGGAGGACCACTGCGGTGCGGGTCACGGCGGGTCCGGAGGGGGTTCGGACCCGTTTGTGGGGGATTCGAATGGTCTACGGCCGGGACGGGACTAGAGGTTCTCGTACGGCGCCCGGGTCGCCGCCTCCAGCAGCTCCGTGACCGCGGGCTGCGGCAGGGCCAGGCAGCGCCCGACCGCGGCCAGCGCCTCGCGCTCCTGGGGCAGGTAGCGCCCGTCCGCCAGGGCGATCGCGGCGCCCTGCAGCAGCAGGCGCTCACGGCCCTGCTGGGCCAGGTGCGGGGCGAGCGGTTCGAGCACCGCGTGCAGCTCCACGGCGAGGCCGCCGGCCATCCCGTGGGCGTCGTAGAGTTCGCCGCCGAGTCCGGACAGCGCGGCGAGCGCGGCCAGCACCTGGGCCTCGCCGCAGTCCTCGAACCCGGCCTCGCGCACCGTCGTACAGGCCGCCTCGCGGGCCGCCCGGTGGGCGGTGCCGCCGGCCGCCAGCAGGGCCAGCGCGACGGTGTACTGGCCGTCGCGCAGCATCCCGCCGAGGCGCACGCTGGTGGGCTGTTCCAGGGCCTCGACGCCGTACCGGCCGTGGCAGCTGGTGCACTGCACGCTGCCGATCACCGGCCCGAGCGGGACCACCGGGGCTCCCAGGAGCCGCAGCCACCGGCGGCCGTGCTGCCGGCGGTAGTTGCGGTCCCCGCCGCAGCCCGGGCAGAAGAAGTCACCGAGAACGTCAGTCCGCCACCGCGGGCGAACACCCCACAACCTGGTCACGGCGCCACTCCCCAGACATGGCAGGCGGCCTGCACAACTATGGGCAGGTCACGCGACCGGACGCCGCGGCCGTCCCACCGACCCGCTTTCCGGTGGATCGATGTTGCCACGGTTACCGGCACGTGTCAGTACCTCGAACGGCTTCCGGCCCGAAAAGATGTGGCGCAGGCCACAGCGCGTGCCGCACGCGGCGAAGGGCCGCCCCTGCGAACGGCCCTTCGCGTACCACCCGTACGAATTACCCGCGCTGCGAGCGGTTGACGGCGCTGATCATCGCCTTCAGCGAGGCCAGCACGGTGTTGCCGTCGATGCCCACGCCCCACAGCACCTTGCCGTCCACCGCGCACTCCACGTACGCGGCCGCCTGGGCATCGCCGCCCTCGCTCAGCGCGTGCTCGGCGTAGTCCAGCACGCGTACGTCCACGCCGATCCGGGCCAGCGCGTCCGCGAAGGCCGAGACCGGGCCGTTGCCGGCACCGCTCAGGGTCACCGTCGCGCCGTCCACCACGGCCTCGGCGGTCAGCGCGTCCCGGCCGTCCTCGGTGGTCAGGGTGCGCGACCCGGTCAGCGACAGCCGGCCCCACGGGTTGGCCGGGGTCGGCAGGTACTCGTCCTCGAAGACCCGCCAGATCTCCGCCGGGGTGACCTCGCCGCCCTCGGCATCGGTCTTGGCCTGGATGATCCGGGAGAACTCGATCTGCATCCGGCGCGGCAGGTCCAGCTTGTGGTCGTTCTTCAGGACGTACGCCACACCGCCCTTGCCGGACTGGCTGTTGACCCGGATGACCGCCTCGTAGGTGCGGCCGACGTCCTTCGGGTCGATCGGCAGGTACGGGACGCCCCAGGTGTGCTCGTCCACCGGCACCCCGGCCGCCCTGGCGTCCGCCTCCAGGACGTCGAAGCCCTTCTTGATGGCGTCCTGGTGCGAGCCGGAGAAGGAGGTGTACACCAGGTCGCCGGCGTACGGGTGGCGGGGGTGCACCTCCATCTGGTTGCAGTACTCGGCGGTGCGGCGCACCTCGTCGATGTCGGAGAAGTCGATCTGCGGGTCGATGCCCTGCGAGAACAGGTTCATCCCCAGCGTCACCAGGTCGACGTTGCCGGTTCGCTCGCCCTGTCCGAACAGGCAGCCCTCGATCCGGTCCGCGCCCGCCATGTAGGCCAGCTCGGCGGAGGCGACGGCCGTGCCGCGGTCGTTGTGCGGGTGCACCGACAGGCAGACGAACTCGCGGCGGGACAGGTTGCGCGACATCCACTCGAACTGGTCGGCCTGGACGTTCGGGGTGGCCCGCTCGATGGTGGCCGGCAGGTTCAGGATGATCTCGCGGCCCTCGCCCGGCTGCCAGACGTCCATCACCGCCTCGCAGACCTCCAGCGCGAAGTCCAGCTCGGTGTCCACGAAGATCTCCGGCGAGTACTGGTAGCCGAAGACGGTGTCGTCGCCCAGCAGCTTCTCGGCGTACTCCATCACCAGCCGGGTGCCGTCGACGGCGATCGCCTTGGTGGCCGCCCTGTCGTTGCGGAACACCACCCGGCGGAACAGCGGCGCGGTCGCGTTGTACAGGTGGACGGTCGCCCGCGGGGCACCGACCAGCGACTCCACGGTCTTCTCGATCAGCTCCTCGCGGGCCTGGGTCAGCACCGAGATGGTGACGTCCTCCGGGATCGCCCCCTCCTCGATCAGCGACCGCACGAAGGCGTGGTCGGTGGCCCCGGACGACGGGAAGCCGACCTCGATCTCCTTGTAGCCCATCTGCACCAGCAGGTCGAACATCTTGCGCTTGCGGGCCGGGGACATCGGGTCGATCAGCGCCTGGTTGCCGTCCCGCAGGTCCGTGGAGAGCCAGCGCGGCGCCTTGGTGATCACCTTGTCCGGCCAGGTGCGGTCCGGCAGGTCGACGGTGCCGAACGGCAGGTAGCGCCCGTACCGCATGCCCGAGGGCTGCTGGCGCACGGAGGCGGCGGTGATCGGGGTGGGCCGGTCGACGAAGGCGCGAGCGGCGGGGACGGACGCGGCGGAGGTCTGCTCGGTCATGGAGGTGACTCTCGGCTTCCTGTGGATGCGTGGTGCGGGGCGGGTCGGGATGGATCAACACCGACTGGCCGGCCTCTGCTGCCGCTCGCGATTCGCCATCGGATCGCCGTTTCCGCGCACAGCTCGTTCCCCGCGGCGAGGGAGCCGGCCCCTGGGGACTACAGGCCCTCGACGCGGCAGCTAAGAAGAAGCAGCCCGTTGCGCATGATGCCCCAGCGTAACCCAGGGCCGCGCGCCCCCGAAGTGATCCGGGCTACCGTTCCACTCCTTGAGACGCCGACTGGTCATGCCAAAGGTGATGACAACCGGTCATCGAAGCCTCACTCTGGGCCACATGACCATGACTGCAGGAGTCCCGTTCTGCGCGATCGTCCCACCGTACGTCCTGGACCGCCTCGCCGAGGCCGGTCACGAGCCCGCCGTCCGCTCCCTCGCCCTCGACGCCGCCCATCGCGCGGCCCGCCTCGCCCCTCCCCCGCCGGTCCCCGCGGCCCCGGGCCTCGACCGGGTGATCGCCGACGCCGGGCACCACCAGCGGCTGCCCGGCCGCACCGTCCGCACCGAGGGCCAGGCCCCGGCCGCCGACGCCTCCGTGAACCACGCCTACGACGGCCTCGGCGCCACCTTCGCGCTGTACGCCGACGTCTTCGGGCGCGACTCGGTCGACGGCCAGGGGCTGTGCCTGAACGCCAGCGTGCACTACGGCCAGAACTACGACAACGCCTTCTGGAACGGCCAGCGGATGGTCTTCGGCGACGGCGACGGCGAGATCTTCGGCGACTTCACCGCATGCGTCGACGTCATCGGCCACGAACTCACCCACGGCGTCACCCAGTTCACCGCCGGGCTGGATTACCACGACCAGCCCGGCGCGCTCAACGAGTCGGTCTCCGACGTCTTCGGCTCGCTGGTCAAGCAGTACGCGCTGCACCAGAACGCCGCCGACGCCGACTGGTTGATCGGCGCCGGGCTGCTCGCCCCCGGCGTCCAGGGCGTGGCGCTGCGCTCGATGAAGGCCCCCGGCACCGCCTACGACGACCCGCAGCTCGGCAAGGACCCGCAGCCCGCGCACATGCGGGACTACGTCCAGACCTCGGAGGACAACGGCGGGGTGCACATCAACTCCGGCATCCCCAACCACGCGTTCTACCTGCTGGCCACCGCCCTCGGCGGCCAGGCCTGGGACCACGCCGGGCGGATCTGGTACGACGCGCTGACCGGCCGCCGGCTGCCCGCCGACGCCGATTTCACCGCCTTCGCCCGGGCCACCGTGGCCGCCGCCAAGGCCCGTTACCCCGACCAGTCCTCGATCGCGGACACCGTGACGGCCGCCTGGGCGCAGGTGGGGGTCAGCCCGGGCTGAACGATGCCCGTTCGAGGTGGGCCCCGGGGCCCGTCCGGTGGGTCCTGTCGGATCAGGCAAAGACCCGCCGACGGGCCCGAAGGTCACGGTCCGGGAAAAGCGCCGCAAAAGCCTTCCCTGCGTAGCACCATGGACACCATGCGCATCCAGGTGACCCGGACCGGCGGCCTCGCCGGAATCGTCCGCCACGCGGAGCTCGACACTGCCGAGCGCGTGGACGCCCCGCACGTCCACGCGCTCGCCCGCGAGGCCGTCGCCGGCGGGCTGCGCACGCCCTCGTACGGGGTGCCGGACGGCTTCCACTACGAGATCACCGTCGACAGCCGGACGGTGTACTGCGCCGACCCCAAGCTCACTGACTCGCAGCGCGAGCTGGTGTCACTGGTACTGCGCGAGGGCGCGTAACCCCCGCGCGGCACTCATGGGTGTGCGATCGCGGCGCTGCCGGACTCCCCGTCAGAAGCCGAGCTTGCGCAGCTGCTTGGGGTCGCGCTGCCAGTCCTTGGCCACCTTGACGTGCAGGTCCAGATAGACCGGGGTGCCGAGCAGCGCCTCGATGTGCTTGCGGGCGGTGCTGCCGACGTGCTTGAGGCGGGAGCCCTTGGCACCGATGACGATGGCCTTCTGGCTCTGCCGCTCGATGTAGACGTTGGCGTGGATGTCCAACAGCGGGCGGTCCGCGGGGCGGCCCTCGCGCGGCAGCATCTCCTCGACCACGACGGCCAGCGAGTGCGGCAGTTCGTCGCGCACGCCCTCCAGCGCGGCCTCGCGGATCAGCTCGGCGACCATGATCTGCTCGGGCTCGTCGGTGAGGTCGCCGTCCGGGTAGAGCTGGTCGCCCTCCGGCAGCAGCTTGGTGAGCAGGTCGGCGACCAGCTCGACCTGCTTGTCGCCGACCGCGGAGACCGGGATGATCTCGGCCCACTCGAAGCCCAGCTCGATGCCGAGCTGGTGGATGGCGATGAGCTGCTCGGCCAGGCGCTTGGAGTCGACCAGGTCGGTCTTGGTGACGATGGCGACCTTGGGGGTCTTCTTGATCCCGGCGATCTCCTTGGCGATGAACTTGTCGCCGGGGCCGATCTTCTGGTCGGCGGGGAGGCAGAAGCCGATCACGTCGACCTCGGCCCAGGTGGTGCGGACCAGGTCGTTGAGGCGTTCGCCGAGCAGGGTGCGCGGCTTGTGCAGACCGGGGGTGTCGACCAGCACGAGCTGGGCGTCCGGGCGGTGCACGATGCCACGCACGGTGTGCCGGGTGGTCTGCGGGCGGTCGGAGGTGATCGCGACCTTCGTCCCCACCAGGGCGTTGGTCAGGGTCGACTTGCCCGCGTTGGGGCGGCCGACGAAGCACGCGAACCCGGAGCGGTACGAGGAGGAAGGGGCATTCATGGGCTCCATTCTCCCTGATCACCGGAGCCCCGCCGTCCGGGCCCCGGGTTCGGGCGGTGCTCAGCCCTTGTCGTCACCCCGCCCGATCAGCGAGAACACCACCAGCAGCACCAGGAAGCCGATCGAGCCCCAGAGCCAGGCCGGCGAGTCCGTCTCCTGCCACTTGCCCATCCCCATCACGAACAGCAGCAGCCCGGCGATGAACGCCAACGCCCCCATGCCCCAGTCCCCTCACCGAGTCCACTCCCTCGGTGAGATTATCGGCTGAGTACATGGGGGCAGTACCTGCGGCACGACCCGCCGAGGCCCCTCAGCGGGCCTCGGCCGACACCCGCAGCGTCCCGTCCGGACCCGCCAGCAGCACCGGCGTCCCGGCCCCGCCCAGGTCCCGCACGGCGGCCAGGTCGGCCTCGGCCAGCTGCTCGGCCTCGCTCACCACGGCGGCCGCCTCCAGCGACTTCGCGCCGCTGGCCACCGCCATCGCCACCGCCGTCTGCAGCGCGCTCAGCTTCAGCGACTCCAGCGCGACCGTCCCTGCCACGTAGGTACGGCCGGTCTCGTCACGCACCGCGGCCCCCTCGGGCACGCCGTTGCGGGCGCGGGCCGAGCGGGCCAGGGTGATGATCTTCTTGTCTTCGGGGTCGAGCTCGACGATGTCACTCATGCCGCCGAGCATAGGCACCCGTCGCGGATCAGTGGCCGACCGGGTGGGTCCGCCCGGGGTTGGGGTTGATGATCTTGACGAAGGTCTTCGGCCCGGAGGGCAACGGCTCCTCGTGCTCGATCCGCGCGCGCCAGAACGGGTTGTCGTGCGGCAGGTGACTGCTCACCCTGCCGTACATCCCGAAGGCGGTGACGACGATCCCGAAGAGGAACGCGAACAGCACGTTCGCCATCCGGAAGTTGAGGATGTTCGCTTCCGGTCGCCCGAGCACCGCCAGCCCGTAGAAGCCGGAGAGCACGAACAGCACACCGACCACCATGTTGAGGTTGGAGGCGAAGTTCCCGCCGATGATCGCCCCGAGCACCAGGATCGCGCCCGCCACGATGGACAGGACGGCCAGCGCGCCGTTGGTCGACAGCCCGCCGATCTCGTCACCCCTCGTGTCCAGGAAGCCCGGGTGGTCGGCGAGCCCCAGGCTCCCGAACACGATCAGGAAGACCCCCCCGAGCCCCGCCCCGATCCGCCAGACCGTGCGGAGCTTCTGGTCGACGGGCAGTTGGTTCTGCAGCTTCATGGCGACCTCCTGGGCTCGACCACGGCCTAGCTGTACGGGTGGCTCCCCTGCATGTGGGGCACCTCGTGCATGTAGAGCGAGCCGCACTGCTGGCAGCAGCGCAGCCCGGTGCCCCAGTCCTCCTCCGGCCGCGTCTCGGCGTCGTCCGGCATGGTCCGGCCGCAGAGCGCCGTCGACAGGTCGCCGTCCCGCACCACGTGCCAGGACTTCACCCCGCCGGCCGTCCCCTGCGGGCCGTACTCCGCGCGAAGTTTGTGCGTCATGCCCTCCATGGTCGCGCGGCGACCCCGGACCCGCTACTCGCCCGCCGCCTCCGCGGCCTCGGCCGTCCAGCGCACGGGCGAGGCGACCATCGAGCCGATCCGATTGCGCCGCCCGGCCGAGGACTCGGCGGTCAGCAGGATGCCGGTCAGGCCGGTGTCGTCGGAGTCGGGCAGCGGGATCTCGCAGGAGGAGCCGGGGATCGGCACCCGGCCGAGGTGCTTGGCCAGCAGACCGCCGACGGTCTCGACGTCCTCGTCCTCCAGCTCGATGCCGAACAGCTCGCCCAGGTCCTCCACCAACAGGCGGGCGGTGATCCGGTACGAGCCGTCGCCGAGGTCCTCGACCGGCGCGATCTCCCGGTCGTACTCGTCGGTGATCTCGCCGACGATCTCCTCCAGGATGTCCTCGATGGTGACCAGGCCGGCCGTGCCGCCGTACTCGTCGATCACGATCGCGACGTGCGAGCGGCGCTGCTGCATCTCGCGCAGCAGGTCGCCGGCCGGCTTGGAGTCCGGCACGAAGACGGCCGGGCGCATCACCGCGCCGACCTCCTCGGCCTCCGCCTCGCGGTTGATGTGGGTGCGGCGCACCAGGTCCTTGAGGTAGACGATGCCGACCACGTCGTCCTCGTTGTCGCCGACCACCGGGATCCGCGAGAAGCCCGAGCGCAGCGCCAGGGTGAGCGCCTGCCGGACGGTCTTGTGCCGCTCGATCATCACCAGGTCGGTGCGCGGCACCATCACCTCGCGCACGATGGTGTCGCCCAGCTCGAAGACCGAGTGCACCATCCGGCGCTCCTCGTCCTCGATCAGGTCGTCCTTCTCGGCGAGGTCGACCAGGGCCCGCAGCTCCGCCTCGGAGGCGAACGGCCCCTCCCGGTAGCCCTTGCCCGGGGTGAGCGCGTTGCCGAGCAGGATCAGCAGCCGCGGGATCGGGCCGAGCACCGCCGCCAGCGGCAGCAGCACGAAGGAGGCCGCGGTGGTGGTGGAGATCGGGTGCTGGCGCCCGATCGTGCGCGGCGAGACGCCCACCGCGACGAAGGACACCAGCACCATCACGCCGAAGGCCAGCAGCACGGCCTGCCAAGTCGGGTGGATGTTGCGCAGGCACACCGCGGTGACCAAGACGGCCGCCGCCATCTCGCTGGCCACCCGGATCAGAGTCGCCAGGTTGAGGTAGCGGATCGGGTCGGAGGCGACGGTCAGCAGCCGGGCGGAGCCGCGCCGCCCGTTCCGTACGGCCTCCTCAGCCCGGAACCGGGAGACCCGGGAGATGCCCGCCTCGGCGCACGCGGCCAACCAGCCGAGCACGACCAGGGCCACGGCGCCGAGGATGAAGCTCGTACTCTCACCACTCACAGGGGTTCGGGCTCCGCGCTCAGTGGGTGGTGGGGGCCGGGGAGATGCCGCCGAGGCCGCGGCCCGCCCGCCAGTCGTCCAGGATGCGCTTCTGGAGGGCGAACATCTCCTCCTCTTCCTCCGGCTCCTCGTGGTCGTAGCCGAGGACGTGCAGCACGCCGTGGACGGTGAGCAGCTGCAGCTCCTCGTCCATCGAGTGCTTGGAGGGGGCCGCCTTGCCCTGCTGCTCGGCGACCTCGGGGCAGAGCACGATGTCGCCGAGCAGGCCCTGCGGCAGCTCCTCGCCCTCCTTGCCGGGACGCAGCTCGTCCATCGGGAACGACATCACGTCGGTCGGGCCGGGCAGGTCCATCCACTGGATGTGCAGCTCCTCCATCGCCGCACCGTCCACCAGGATCACGGACAGTTCGGACTGCGGGTGGATCCGCATCTTGTCCAGGGCGAAGCGGGCGACGTCGAGGATGGCTTCCTCGTCGGCGTCCCAGCCGGACTCGTTGGCGATGTCGATCGACATGACGGGCTGTGTGCTCAGCTTTCGGTGCGATGGGACTGTCGGGGTGCGCGCGCCGCGGTCGTCTTACCGGGGCGCCGCTGGGCCGGCTTGCGAGCGGCCGGGGCGTTGTCCTCGACCTCCTGCCGGGCGTCCCAGCGCTCGTACGCGTCCACGATCCGGCCGACCAGCTTGTGGCGGACCACGTCGGTGCTGGTGAGGACGGAGAAGTGGATGTCCGGCACGTCGGCCAGGATCTCCTGGACGACCTTGAGGCCGCTCCTGGTACCGCCCGGGAGGTCGATCTGGCTGGTGTCGCCGGTGACCACCACCCGGGAGTTGAACCCGAGGCGGGTGAGGAACATCTTCATCTGCTCGGGCGAGGTGTTCTGGGCCTCGTCGAGGATGATGAAGGCGTCGTTGAGGGTGCGGCCGCGCATGTACGCGAGCGGGGCGACCTCGATGGTGCCTGCCGCCATCAGGCGCGGGATGGAGTCCGGGTCCATCATGTCGTGCAGCGCGTCGTACAGCGGGCGCAGGTACGGGTCGATCTTCTCGTAGAGGGTGCCGGGCAGGAAGCCCAGCCGCTCGCCCGCCTCGACCGCCGGGCGGGTCAGGATGATCCGGTTGACCTCCTTGGCCTGCAGGGCCTGGACGGCCTTGGCCATCGCCAGGTAGGTCTTGCCGGTACCGGCCGGGCCGAGCCCGAAGACGATCGTGTGCTTGTCGATCGCGTCGACGTAGCGCTGCTGGTTGAGGGTCTTGGGGCGGATCGTGCGCCCCCGGTTGGACAGGATGTTCGCGGTGAACACCTGCGACGGGGCCGGGGAGTCCGGGTCCTCCTCCTGGCTGCGGAGCATGGCGATCGAGCGCTCCACGGCGTCCTCCGTCAGGGGCTGGCCGGTGCGCAGCACCAGCATCATCTCGCTGAAGAGCTTCTGCACGAGGGCGACCTCGGCGCGGGCCCCGGTGGCGGTCACCTCGTTGCCGCGGACGTGGATGTCGGCGGCGGGGAAGCCCTGCTCGATCACGCGCAGCAGCGAGTCCGCCGTGCCGAGCAGGGTGACCATCGGGTGCTTCTCGGGGATGACGATCCGGGCGCTCACGCGGCCGTCGTCGGCCGGTTCGGGGCGCGACTGTCCGTTGGTACGGGTCTGCGATGTGTCACTCATAGGTCGGCGCTGGGGCCTGCCTCATCCCATCCGTAGTGTCGTGTGCCGCTCGGTCTCTCCGGGGCACCAGGGTACGCCGCGAGCGTGATCGCTGCGGCGGGCGGCGGGGCCGCACCCGACGATGCTGCGGCAGATCGGAGGACGACGCGAGCCCTTTTCGTTCTTGATGGATGCGGCCTCGGGGTTTTCGGTGCCGTTCACGGATGGCGGCGGGCGGGGACCGGCACCCGGGCGAGGTCGGCGGCGAGCACCAGCTCCCCGTCGAAGTGCTTGCGGGCGTCGGCCAGGTGCTGGCCGAGGTCCGGGTAGCGCTGGGAGAAGTGGGTCAGCACCAGGGTGCGCACGCCCGCCTCGGCGGCGGCCTTGGCGGCCTGGCCCGCGGTGAGGTGGCCGTGGTCCTCGGCGAGGTGGGCGTCGGCGTCGGTGAAGGTCGCCTCGACCACCAGCAGGTCGGTGCCCTCGGCGAGCTGGTGCACGCCCTCGCAGAGCCGGGTGTCCATCACGAAGGCGAACTTCTGGCCGGGCCTGGGCTCGCTGACCTGCTCCAGGGTGACCCTCCGACCGTCCACCTCGATCGCGCCCTCGTGCTGCAGCCGGCCCACCGCCGGGCCGAAGACGCCGAACTCGGCGAGCCGCTCGGGCACCAGGCGGCGGCCGTCCGGCTCGGACAGCCGGTAGCCGAAGGACTCCACGGGGTGGTCCAGCCGGATCGCGTCCAGCGCGAAGCGGGCGCCGGGGGCCGGCAGCGGGCCCGGCTCGTCGATCGGCCGGGGCCTCAGCACGGCCGTCTCGTGGTAGGCGGTGGCGTGCCGCAGCCGCTCGAAGTAGACGTCGCCGGAGGCCGGGAAGTAGACGTCGACCGGGTGCGGGACGCGGTCGAGGTTGATCCGCTGGATCACCCCGGCGAGGCCCAGGCAGTGGTCGCCGTGGAAGTGGGTCACCGCGATCCGGGTGATCTGGGTGGCCGAGACCCCGGCGTGCAGCATCTGCCGCTGGGTGCCCTCGCCGGGGTCGAAGAGCAGGCCCTCGCCGTCCCAGCGGAGCAGGTACCCGTTGTGGTTGCGGTGCCGGGTGGGCACCTGGCTGGCGGTGCCGAGGACGACGAGTTCGCGCTGGGACACGTAGGTCAGACCATGCTCTCGGTCATGTGCGTGCCGCCGAGCAGGTGGACGTGGGCGTGGAAGACGGTCTGCCCGGCGCCCGCACCGGTGTTGAAGATCAGCCGGTAGTCCTCGATGCCCTCGTCCCTGGCCACCGCGCCCGCCTCGGCGAGCAGTTCGCCGGCGATCTCCGGCTCGGCCGCGGCCAGCGCGGCGGCGTTCGGGTAGTGGACGTGCGGGATGACCAGGACGTGCACGGGGGCCTTGGGGGCGATGTCGCGGAAGGCGAGGGTGCGCTCGGTCTTGCGCACCACGGTCGCCGGGATCTCGCTCGCCACGATCTTGCAGAACAGGCAGTCGGGCTGCGGCTCGCCGGCCATCGGCTTCTCCTCGCGTCAGTGGGTTGGTGGGCCGTACGGGCGCAGCCTAGCCGAGCCGTCCGACCGCTTGCTGATACTCCTGCAGGTGCTTCCAGCGCACCGAGCGCATGCCGACGATGTCCCCCTCGGACACGTCGAAGTCCTCGGACAGGAAGATCACCGCCAGGACGACGAAGCCGAGCAGCCAACGCCTGGTGAGCCGCCACATGTTGGGGCGCATGACGCGCTTGCGGCGCACCACTCGCATGGCCAGGATCCCCTTGCCCACGCTGAAGCCGGTGAGCCGGGCGAGCACCACCTGGTTGAGGAAGGAGGCGAGCAGGCCCACGCCCAGGAACGCCACCCAGAAGGGCACCACCGGGCTCTGCACGGCAGCGTGGCCGGCCGCGTGCACGACGGGCTTTGCGTGCTTCGCGGTGTTGTCGTCGGCGATGGCCGCAGCGAAGCCGAGGCCGACCGCGAGGACGAAGTCGAGCACGATCGCCAGGAACCGCCGCCCGGCGTACGCCTCCTGGGGGCACGGCGGCAGCGTGGACTGCGCCTGCGGGTACGGGTTCGCCGCGTACGGCTGCTGCTGGTACTGCTGTTGGTACTGCGGCGGGTACGGCTGCTGCTGGGCCGGATACGGCTGCTGGCCGTACGGGCTCTGCGCGTACGGGTTGGGCCCGTAGCCGTTCTGGGCGTTCTGCGGGTACTGCGGCGGCGGATAGCCCTGCGCCATGTGCTCCCCCGTGAGCTGTCGATCAAGATCCCGATCAAGGACAGCCCCGCATCCTAATTCCCAGGGGCCGGAGCGGGAAGTCGGCCCCACCGACTTCGCGCTCCGGACCCTCAACCTCCGTCCATCTCACCCACGGCTACGCCCAGGGCAGCGGCGGCGCCGTCCGGGCCGGGGTCCGCGCCAGGGCCGCCAGGGCGATCCGCACGCCCTCGGCCAGCTGCGGGTCCTGGCCGGCCGCCCAGTGGTGCGGGGCGAACGGCACCTCGACGTCCGGGTCGACGCCGTGGTTCTCCACGCCCCAGCCGTAGTTCTCCAGCCAGTGCGCGTACTTGGGCTGGGTGACCAGGGTGCCGTCGACCAGCCGGTAGCGGCTGTCGATGCCGATCACCCCGCCCCAGGTGCGGGTGCCGACCACCGGCCCGATCCCGAGCGCCTGGATGGCGGCGTTGACGATGTCGCCGTCCGAGCCGGACAGTTCGTTGGCGAGCGCGACCACCGGCCCGCGCGGGGCGTCCATCGGGTAGGGCACCGGGTGGTCGGTGTCCCGGATGACGTCCCAGCCGACGATCCGGCGGGCCAGCTTCTCGATCACCAGCTGCGAGGTGTGGCCGCCCCGGTTGTCCCGGACGTCGACGATCACGCCCTCCTTGGCCATCTCGGTGCTCAGGTCGCGGTGCAGCTGGGCCCAGCCGGCCGTCTGCATGTCCGGGATGTGCAGGTAGCCGAGCCGGCCGCCGGACAGCTCGCGCACCGCGGCCCGCCGTCCGGCCACCCAGTCGTGGTAGCGCAGCGCCTCCTCGTCGGCGAGCGGGACGACCACCGGGTTGCGCTCGTCGGTGCCGTCCTTGCCGGCCACGGTCAGCTCGACCGGCTGCCCGGCGGTGCCGGCCAGCAGCGGCGCCGGGCCGGTGACCGGGTCCACCGGGCGGCCGTTGACGGCCAGCACCGCGTCGCCCGGGCGGATCGCGGCGCCCGGCGCGGCCAGCGGCGACCGGGCCCGGGGGTCGGAGGACTCGCCGGGCAGGATCCGGGCGATCCGCCACTGCCCGCCGTCCTTGACCAGGTCCGCGCCCAGCAAGCCCTGGCGCCGGGCCGGCTCGGTGTAGCGGCCATGGGGGATCACATAGGCGTGCGAGGTGCCGAGCTCGCCGTGCACCTCCCAGAGCAGGTCGACCAGTTCGTCGTGCGAGCCGACCCGCTCGACCAGCGGCCGGTAGCGCTCCAGCACTCCGGCCCAGTCCACGCCGCCCAGGTCCGGGCGCCAGAAGTTGTCCCGCATCAGCCGGCCGTTCTCGGCGTACATCTGGCGCCACTCGGCGGCCGGGTCGACGGTCACCCGCAGCCGGGCGAGGTCGACGGCGGTCTCGTCGTCCTCGCCGCCCGCCTTGTGGCCGGCCGGGACGATCCGCAGCTCGCCCTCGTCCAGCACGGCCACCCGGGTGCCGTCCCCGCTGACCGCGAACCCGTCGACGCCGTGCACCAGTTGCTCGGCGCGGCGCTTCCTGAGGTCGAAGCGCTCCAGCACCGGACGCGGCCGCTCGTCCTCCAGCGAGGCCGCCTCGTCGCCGAGTTCGCCGAGCAGCGGCACCCTGGTCCACAGCACGCCGTCCTTGGCGGCGCGCAGCGTGTGGAACCGGCCGCCCTCGACCGGGAACGGGACGATCCGGTCGGCTATGCCGTCCAGGTCCACCCTGGTCGCCGGGGCGGCATCGGCCGCGCCCTCCTCGCCGTCCGCCTTCCGCGCCTTGGGCTCGTCCTCCTCCCAGCCGAGCGGCCGCCCGGCCCGCTGCGGCCCGAACGGGGACGGCGTGTCGGCGGCCAGCGTGATCAGGTACGGGCGGCAGCCGTTCGGGAAGGACAGGTCGAAGACGTGCGCGTCGTAGACCGGGTCGAAGTTGCGCACCGACAGGAAGGCCAGGTAGCGGCCGTCCGCGGTGAAGGCGGGCGAGGTGTCGATGAAGCGCTGCTGGGTGACCTCGCTGACGGTGCGGGTGGCCAGGTTGGCCAGCACGATCTGGCGCAGCGAGTACGGGCCCACCCCGTGCACCGGGCGGGACCAGGCCAGCCAGGCCGAGTCCGGGCTGAACGCCAGCCCGCTCACCTCGCCATCGGTGCTGCGCTCCAGCTCGTGCACGGCGCCGTCGGCCAGCGCCACCAGCAGCACCCGGCCGTCGTGCACGCCCAGCGCCGCCCTCTTGCCGTCCGGGGAGACCACCAGCGAGTTGACCCGGCCGAGCTGCCCGGCGGCCAGCCGGAGCCGCTCGGCGCCGTGCACGGCCGGGGCGTACTCCAGCGCGTCCTCGCCCTCGGCGTCTGACACCCAGAGCACGCCCTGGGCGCCGTCCTCGCCCGGCACCACCCGGGCCAGCCGCGCCCGCACGCCCGGGGTCTCGTCCAGCACCCGGGCCGGGCCCTCGCGGTGGGTCAGCCAGTGCACGCTGCCGCGCACCACCACGGCGCCGGCCCGGCCGGTGCGGTCGGGGGCGACGGACTCCAGCCAGTGCGCGGCGTGCACCGGGCGGGGGCGGCGGCCGGTGCGCGAGCCGGCCAGCCGGATGTCCAGGCGGCGCGGCTCGGTGCCGTCCAGGTCGTCCAGCAGCCACAGGTCGCCGGCCCGGTGGAGGACGACCCGGGTGCCGTCGGTGCTGGCGTTGCGGGCGTAGAAGCCGTCCGGGTCACCGGTGTGGCGGCGCAGGTCGGAGCCGTCCGGGCGGCTGGACCACAGCTCGCCGACGCCCTCGTGGTCGGACAGGAAGGCGATCCGACCGCTTGGTCCGCCATCGGGCGGGACGGGTCCGGCCACCCACAGCGGGGAGTCGAGCTGCCCGTCCAACTCCTCGTGCACGCGGGTGAATTCGTCCCGTCCGAGCCACAACTTGCCCGCCCGGCCGCCCCGGTAGCGCTTCCACCAGGCCGGCTCGCGGTTGTTGACGGTGACCAGCAGCACCCTCTCCCCGTCCGGCTCGAAGGCGAGCCCGCCGACCGGCCCGTACGGCAGCCGCACCGGTTCGCCGCCGTCCAGCGGCACCGCGTGCGCCCAGCTGCGGCGCACGCTGGCCTCGCCGGCGCTGGTGGTGGCGATCGGGCGGCCGTCGGCCGTCCAGCCCTGCACCCGGGTCTGGTCGCTGCCCCAGTGGGTGAGCCGCCGGGACGGCCCGCCGTCCACCGACACCACGTGCACCTCGGGGGCGCCGTCCCGGGTGGAGGAGAAGGCGATGTGCCGCCCGTCCGGGGAGAACCGGGGGTGGTGCACCGGCAGGTGATCGGCCGTCAGCCGCCAGGCCCGGCCACCGCCCAGCGGGGCCAGCCAGAGGTCGTCCTCGGCGACGAAGGTGACCAGGTCACCGTGCAGATGGGGATGGCGCAGATAGGCGCCCGCAGAGGTGCTCAGGGAGTCCGTCACGCCGCCAGCGTAGGCAGGTGCGGGTACGAGCCGCTCCGTTTTCCGCAACTCCCGACCGGCGTGCGGGGGTTACGCCCAGCGGCCGGTGCGCCCCAGCAGCAGCGCCCCGGCGGCCACCCCGGCGGTGGAGGTGCGCAGCACCGAGGGGCCCAGCCGGTAGGGCTTCGCGCCCGCCTCGGCGAAGGCGGCCAGCTCCTCCGGGGAGACCCCGCCCTCCGGGCCGACCACCAGCACGATGTCCCCGGCCGCGGGCAGCGCGGCGTGCGCCAGCGGCTCGGCACCCTCCTCGTGCAGCACCGCGGCGAGGGAGGCCTGGACCAGCAGCGGGGCCAGCTGCCTGGTGGTCATCAGCTCGCGCACCTCGGGGAAGCGCAGCCGGCGGGACTGCTTGCCCGCCTCCCGGGCGGTGGCCCGCCACTTGGCGAGCGCCTTGGCCCCGCGGTCGCCCTTCCACTGGGTGATGCAGCGCGAGGCGGCCCAGGGGATCACCACGTCCACGCCGACCTCGGTCATGGTCTCCACGGCCAGCTCGCCGCGGTCGCCCTTGGGCAGCGCCTGGACGACGACGATCCGCGGCGTCGGCTCCGGCTCCCGGCGCACGGCGGCCACCGTGACGTCGATCGCGTCCTTGCCGAGCACCTCGGCGACCGTCCCGTCCACGCCGAGCCCCAGCCCGTCCGCGAGGGTCACCGCCTCGCCGGCCTCCAGCCGCTTCACCGCGGCCGCGTGCCGCCCCTCCGCCCCGTCCAGGCGCACCAGCGCCCCGGGCGCGGCGGCGGCGATCCGCTCGGTCTCGACGACGAAGACGGGGGCGGTCATGGGGTGGTCCTCCGGAGGGGGTGGGCGGAACAGGAACGCGGAGGGGGTGCCGGGGTTCCAGGTGGTCTTCCCGGTGGGCATGTACGGATTCGCCACCCGCCAGTTGGGCCATGCGACCGGCACCTCGTGGCTGACCGCGATCGGAGCCGGTGAAGCC